>CALAEG010000021.1 GCA_937890965.1 uncultured Caulobacteraceae bacterium
CTGGATCACGGGCGACCCGCGAGGTGACTGGTACTCCTCATGACCGAGATACGCTTGGCCTTGGTCAATGGCACAGGCCCAAAAGGGCCAGCCTATGACGAGATTATGGAGCCCTCGTTCTGCCATCAGCTGGGCGATCAGCTGGGTTCACGCAGCTTCTATCTTCGAGGCCCGAGCGTCTTCGGCCAGGAGGTCAAGGACGAGGCGAAATCAGTCTACCGTTGGCTGAAGGCCGCGCACGACGAGGACCCCAGGCGGCGCCTGATGCTGGCTGGCTACAGTCGAGGAGGCTCGGCCGCAATCATGGCCTGCGAGATGCTGGAGCACGATCGGATCGAGGTCGAAGCCCTGTTCCTGTTCGATGCCGTCGCCCGGCACGAGTTCCCGGGCGGGAACGTCATCCCGGCCAATGTGCGCTTCAGCCGCCACGCCCGGCGCAGCCTCGCTGAGGATTTCGTCGAGAAATACGAGGGGCATATCGGCCTGATCGGCGGCTTCCAGAACCCGATCCGGCCGCTGTTCGGCAATGTTGGACTGACCTGGCGCGGCGACGGCGACCATCGGCCGGCCGAGACCTTCTTCGGCTCGCACGGCGCCCTGGGCGGCGTCGGCTGGCGGGTCGTGGTCGAGGACGCCGAGTGCGAGCAGGCCGTGGCCGGGTGGATGAGCGAAAACCTCAGGAGCCGGGGCGTCGATGTGAACCTGGCGGCCTTCGCGCCCAAGGCTGACGCGGTGATGACCCACCCGTCGCACCTGGAGAAGTGGCTGACCCACAACCTCTACCAGTTCGTCGTGCCCCACGACGAACCGCACCTGATCGACCAGGCGGCCGACGGACCGCAAAAGGTGGAGTGAGCCTCTTCCTGCGCTCCCGCGGAACTTCGGGCGACACCCTACGCGCCGCTTCGATCGTCAGTCCACAAAGTGGCCTGCCGCCCGAAGCCGCCCTCCGGGCGGCGTAGGGTGGCGGTGAGGGTGGGATTCGAACCCACGGTACGGCTATAAACCGTACAACGATTTAGCAAACCGTCGCCTTAAGCCTCTCGGCCACCTCACCCACCTGAAGAGGCCGTCTCTTAGCGGAGGAGCGACGAGGGAGCAACGCGCCGCTAACGCAACCATGCCGGCGGTTCGCCGTTGTTGGTAATGCCTTTCGAGTTCGAGCTAAAACTGTAGATTATTGCAGGCCTTGTATAACTAATTTCGGTTAATCTTAAGGTATTGAAATCGCCGGTTACTGGATATTAAGATTCGAAGGCGAAGGTCGTTCCATGGATCGCTTCATTCATCGCTTCGTCGCTGACGAAACCGGCGCAACGGCCATCGAGTATGGCCTGATTGTCGCCCTCGTCGCGGTCTTCATCATCGGGGCCCTCGGCCGCGTCGGTACGGCCTTGGGCACGAAGTTCAATTCCGTGGCGTCCGCGCTCTAACCAACCCCGCCCATCCTCGGGCCGCTTTCCGATCCATTTCAGGCCAGAGTGTGCTGACGGCCTGAACGCCTTGCGGCGTTAACGCGCGGCTCATCCGCAACTGGCATGTTTGATGCTGGTTCCCGCCAGTCCGAGACCATGCCACACGCTTTTAATTCACTTCCCGAACCGGACGAGCCCTTCGCCGAAGCCCCGGCGACGGACGAGCCTGTTGTTCGCCCCATGCCGGCGGCCATCCGCCGGCCGGTGGATCGTCGTGGGCCATTGCGTCCCGGCCGTCTCATTTCGACCCGCTCGCGGCTCAAGGGCGAGGTGCTGGCCAAGACCTTCACCGGCGTCGATGCCGGCGTGATCCTCATCCTGAGCTGGCTGGCCTGCGGCCTGGCCAATCCAGCCGGTATCTGGGTGAGCCCCGTCGCCACGGTGGTCCCCTTCGCGCTGGGAGCCGTCCTGCTCATGCTCAGCCTGCAGGCCGCCGGCGCCCACGGCTTTCGCTCGCGCGAGTCGCTGGTATTGCAGCTCGGCCGCGTCACCGGCGCCTTTGCGCTGACCGCGGCCCTGCTGGGCGCCGCCCTGGCCGTAACCGGCTCGGCGGTCGGCGTCTGGCAGGCGGAAGGGCTCTGGTTCTGCCTCGCCTTCGCCAGCCTCTATCTGCTGCATGTCTGGTGGTGGATCAGCGTTCGCCGGCTGCGCCAATCCGGCCGGCTCACCCCCAATGTCGTGGTGGTCGGGGCGACGGCCAATGCCGAGCGCCTGATCGAAAACGCCCTGGCCAGCCGCGAGGTCGCGGTGCTCGGCGTCTTCGACGACCGCCGCGGCCGCGCGCCCGACGACATCAAGGGCGTGCCCATGCTGGGCGACACCACCGCCCTGATCGGCCACCGCATCATGCCCTATGTCGACCGGGTGGTGATCACCGTCACCTCGACCGCCCAGGCGCGGGTGCGCGGCCTGGTCGAGCGGCTGCGTGTGCTGCCGAACGAAATCACCCTCATTGTCGACCTCGGCGGCGAGGCCGGGCCGAACGCCGTGCTCGAGCGCCTGGCCGACATTCCGCTGGCGCAGATCTCCGGCGCCCGCATCGACGACCGCCGCGCCCTGATCAAGCGCGCTCAGGACCTGGTCATTGGCGGCCTGGCCCTGGTGCTGGCCGTGCCGATCATGGCGGGCGTCGCCCTGGCCATCCGCCTGGACAGCCCCGGCCCGGTCTTGTTTCGCCAACGCCGGCAGGGCTTCAACAACGAAGAGATCGTCGTCTGGAAGTTCCGCTCCATGCGCCACGACCTGCGCGACGAGCGCTCCGAGCGGCAGGTCTTCACCGGCGATCCGCGCGTCACCCGCGTCGGCGGCTTCATCCGCAAGACCAGCCTCGACGAACTGCCGCAGATCATCAACGTGCTCGCCGGCGAGATGTCGCTGGTGGGGCCGCGTCCGCATTCGCCGACCATGAAGACCGGCGAGGTCGAATCCGCCCGCCTGGTCGCCGAATACGCCCATCGCCATCGCATGAAGCCCGGCATGACCGGCTGGGCGGCCATCAAGGGCTCGCGCGGGCCGGTCGATACGCCCGAGCGGGTCAAGCGCCGGGTGGCCCTGGATATCGAATATATCGAGCGCCAGTCCTTCTGGTTGGACATGTTCATCATGGCCATGACCCTGCCCTGCCTGCTCGGCGACCGCCGGGCGGCGCGGTAGGCGAGGCTTGAGCGGTGTTCTGGCGTGGGGTGATCGGCTACCTGCCGGTCAACATCGTTCAGGGCGTGACCGGACTTCTCGGCCTGGTCGTCTTCACCCGCCTGCTGCCACCGGCCCAGTACGGCGTCTATGCCCTGGCCTTCTCGGTGATGAGCCTGGTCTATACGCTGAGCTTCACCTGGCTTGAGGCGGCCATGGCCCGCTTCTATGCGGCGGAGGCTGAGGCCCAGGCCCTGCCCAATCATTTCACCACCCTCTATCGCAGCTTCGCCGGGCTGGCCCTGGCCCTCGCCGTTCCGGTCGGCCTCGTGCTCTGGCTCTGGCCGATGCCGGTCGAACTGAAGATGGCCATCGGCGTCGGCCTGGTCAGCATCCCGATCCGCAGCCTGGCCAAGCTCGGCCAGGAGCGGCGGCGCGCGGCCGGCGACGTGCGCGGCGCAGCTGTGCTCGACATCTTCATGACCAGCGTGGGTTTCGCGGCCGGCGCGGGCCTGGCCTGGGCCGGCCTTGGCGGCGCGGCCCCCTTGGCCGGCGTCGGCGCGGCTGCGGCCATCTGTCTGATCTGGGCGCTGCCGGTTGAGCTGAAAGGCCTGCGTGGCGGCCATTTCGAGCGCGGGCTGGCCGAGCGCTACCTGGCCTATGGCGTGCCGGTTTCGCTGTCGCTGATCCTGGCCCTGGTCATCGCCACCACCGACCGCTTCGTGTTGGCCGCCTATCTGGGCGAGAGCAGCGTCGGCGTCTATCACGCCGGCTATAGCCTGGCGAACCGCACCCTGGATGTGATGTTCATCTGGCTGGGCATGGCCGGCGGGCCGGCCGCCGTCGCGGCGCTGGAGCGCGGCGGCAAGGCGGCGTTGGACGCGGTGGCGCGCGAACAGTCGTCGTTCATGATCGCGCTGGCCCTGCCCGCCGCCGTCGGCCTGGCCCTGGTCTCGCGCCCGCTCGCCGAGGTGATGATCGGCCCGGCGCTCAGGATGGGCGCGGCCCACGTGACGCCCTGGATCGCCGGCAGCGGCTTTTTCGGCGGCATGACAACCTATTATTTCCATACCGCCTTTACGCTCGGTCGCCGCACGCGGCTCTTGCTGGCCGCCATGACCATTCCAGCGGTGAGCAATCTGATCCTGACCTTGGTTCTCATCCCCCGCTTCGGCCTCGACGGCGCCATGTGGGCGACCTTGGCCAGCTATGCGCTTGGCGCGGTCGCCTCCTTCGCGCTCGGCCGCCGCGCCATCGCCCTGCCCCTGCCCTGGGCGACCCTCGGCCAGGCCCTGCTGGCCTCGGCGGCCATGGCGCTGGTCGTCAGCCTGGTCCCGAGCACCGGCGGTGTCCTCGAACTCTTCGCCAAGGCCGCGGTCGGCGCGGCGGTCTATGGCGCGCTGGCGCTTGGCCTCGACATATCCGGCGCGCGCAGCCGGGGCCTCAGCCTGGCGCGCGGCCTGAAGGCCCGAACCGCATGACCATCTATCCCGAAAAGATGTTCCAGAACGCCGCCTGGGCGGATGGCGCGCCGGTGCTCTCGGTGCTGATCCCCTTCCTGCGCGACGATCCGACGGCGCTGATCCGGATGCTCGGCAAGACCGCCAAGGGCAAGAAGATCGAGCTCATCGCCTTCGACGACGGCACCAATAACGAGGCGCTGACCAATCGCGTCAGCGAGGCCCTGCGCGGCATGGCCCTGCCCGGCCGGCTGGTCTCGTCGCGGGTCAATCTCGGCCGCGCCAAGGGCCGCAATCGCCTGGCCCGGTTCGCGCGCGGCGGCTGGCTGCTGTTCCTGGACGCCGACATGGCGCCCGACAACCCGGACTTCCTCAAGACCTATCTGGAGCTGATCGCGGCGCATGCGCCCGCCGTGGCCTTCGGCGGCTTCTCGCTGGACCAGGCGCCGGACAAGGCCGAGCACGCCCTGCACCGGCACATGGCCCTGGCCTCGGACTGCGCCAGCGTCGAGGTCCGCCGCGATCACCCGGAAAAGCACGTCTTCACCTCCAACCTGCTGGTCCGCCGCGACGTCTTCGCCGCCCATGCCTTCGACGAAGGCTTCGCCGGCTGGGGCTGGGAGGATGTGGAGTGGGCGATGCGCGTCGCGCGCAACCACTGGATCACCCACATCGACAATACAGCGACCCATCTGGGGCTGGACCCCGCCGCGACCATGGCCGCCAAGTACGAGCAGTCGGCCGGCAACTTCGCCCGGGTGGTCGCCGGCCATAAGACGGTGGTCGAGCGCTATCCCAGCTACCGCGCCGCGCGGATGCTGAAGCGGGTGCCGCTGCGCGCCGCCTGGCGGCCGGTGCTGAAGTCCTTCGCCCTGACCGAGGCCGCGCCGCTGGCCGCGCGCGCCTTCGCCATGAAGCTCTACCGCGCCGCCCTCTATGCCGAAGCGGTCTGATGAGCGAGATCGCGGCCTATAGCGCCGACCGTTCGCTGAAGGGCAAGCTGCGCCGCCGCCTGGTGCGCCTGGCCGAGCGACGGCCGGCCAGGCGCGGGCCTGGGCGGGCCATGGTCTCGTTCAGCTTCGACGACGCCCCCGCCACCGCCGTCACCGAGGGCCGCGCCGCGCTGGAATCGCATGGCCTGCGGGGGACCTATTTCGTCGCCGCCGAGCTGTCCGGCCGAACCGGACCCATGGGCCTGAATGCGGTGCGCGAGGATCTGATGCAGGCCGCCGCGGCCGGCCACGAGATCGCCTGCCACACCTATTCGCACCTCGACTGCGGCCAGGCCGACCGGGCGACCATCGAGGCCGATGTCGAGCGCAACACCGCCGCGCTGAGCGCCTGGGGCGCGGCGCCGGCGACCACCTTCGCCTATCCCTATGGCGACGTCAGCCTGGCGGCGAAGCAGGCCCTTGGCGGCCGCTACGCCCTGTTGCGCGGCCTGCACCACGGCCTGATCGAGGCCGGGACCGACCTGAACCAGGCCCCGGCGGTGGGGATCGAGGGGCCGGAGGGCGAGGTTCTTGTCCGCGACTGGATCGACCGCGCCGTCCAACGCCGCGCCTGGCTGATCGTCTATACACACGACGTGGTCGCCGCCCCTTCGCCCTTCGGCTGCACGCCGGGGACCTTAAGCCGGCTGATCGACCACGCGCTGACCCGCAGGGCCGAGATCGTCACCGTTGCGGAAGGCGTGCTGCGTCTGGCGGGTTGACCGCTCGCGGTCCGGCAAGACGAGCCGGATGGAAAAGGCCACGAAGATCACCCAGCGCATGTCGTTATAGCTGACCGCGACGCTCTCGGTGAGCGAAGTCATGGTGTAGACGACCAGGAACGGCAGGGCGACCAGAGCGCCGTTGGAGCGGACCATGGCCGCGATCGCCCGGACCATGGTCATCAGATAGTAGAGGCTCCAGGCGCCAAGGCCCCATAATCCCATGCCCAGCCACTGTTCCAGCCAGCTGTTGTGGGCGTGCTGGGGGGTGAAGCCGGCCTGTTTGACGATCCAGGCCAGGGGACCCCAGCCGGTGTCCTCGCTCCACACCGCGCCGTAGCCCCATCCGAACCAGGGACGTTGCTGAATCTGCCGCATGACTGCCGCCCAGATCTTGGTGCGGCCGGTCAGGGTGGCATCCTTGCCCAGGAGGTTCAGGAAGATGTCGGGCGCGAGCAGTACGGTCGCTGTGACCGCGATCAGCGCCACCACCGCCCCCCAACTGGCGACAACGGCGAGGCTGCCGCCACGGCGCACCACCAACACCAGACAGAAGACCGCGAAACCCAGGGTCACCGCGACCAGCGAGGTCTTGGAGGTCGAGGCGAAGATCATGGCGAAGGCGACCAGGGCCAGGCCGAACCAGAGCCGCCGTCGCTCCGGGCGCAGAACCCCGGCCGCGGCGAACAGCAAGAGCGCGAAGGCCATCTCCCCGCCGAAGATGTTCTTCTCCAGCCAAAGGCCGCGCCAGGACCCTGGGAAGGTGTTGCTCATCCGGCCGATGGAGGGAACAAACAGGCCGACCAGCAGCGAGCCGACGGTCAGGATGCCGAAAACGACCGCGAAGGTCTCGGCCAGCGCCGGCCAACGCCAGCGCGCGCCCATGGCGACGCCGCAGAGGGTGGTGAGAACCACGGCGACCGCGCGCCGCGAGGTCTGGTCCGGCGACACCGACCAGAAGGTCGACGCCGCGGCGATACAAAGAATGGCGATCAGGAAGGGCTGGCGGATCAGCCCGGCCAGCGAGGCGCCGGGTTTCAGGCCCACCAGGAAGAGGCCGACCAGATAGGCCGGGATATAGAGCGCCCTGACCAGGGGGCCTTCCTGTACATCCACCGTGTCGCCGAACACCGGCGCCAGCCAGGCCTGGCTGTAGAGCAGCAGCATGCCGATCGTGGCCAGCCAGGCCACGACGTCCAGCGTTGTCGTGGCGTGCGCGGCGGCCGTCTGTCGCGGCGGCGCCCCAGCAAGCTGGGTGGTCACGGAATGATGGCCTTGAGGAAGTTGGGCGGCTCGGCGGCGGCGCGGTTGAACACCAGGCCCGCCACCCGGCCGCCGGCGTTCAGGATCGCCTCCTTCAGCGCCGCGGGCGCCGCCGCATCGCCGGAATCCGCCGCCACCACCAGGACCGTGAAGTCCATCTGCGGCGCGACGGTCAGCGCCGTGGTCGCCTGGTCCAGCGCCGGCGCATCGACCACCACCAGCTCGGCGAAGCGCCGCAGCGCGCGCCAATAGTCGCCCGTCGCCAATATGTGCGGCGTCTGTTCGGGCTGCAGCGCCTCGCGCCGGAACCGGGTCACCCAGAGCTTGGGCCCGCCGACCGGATGGGCGACCAGGAAGCGGGCGTCGGGCCAGGGCCGGCCGTCCGGCGCCCGGGTCGGCGGCTGCACGGTGAAGAAGGACGATCCGTCCGGCGAAGCGGCGCTTTGCCGGCCGATGACCCCGTAGCGGCCCGGATCGGCGGCGATGGCGCGGTGCTGCGGGGCGTTCATCAGATCGAGATCGACCAGCCAGACGGCGCGGCGGGCCCGGCGGGCGGCGAAATGGGCGAACTCCCGCGCCACGGTCGAGGCGCCCTCCCCGGTCCGCGCGGCGACGAACTGGATGGCGCGCACCGGCCCGACCGACGGCGCGCCGAGCGTCGTCCATAGCTGAGCCATTTCAGAGGTTAGATCGACCATCACCCGAATCGCCGCGCGCCTTTGGCGGCCCAATCCTTAGCATACAACCCGGCCGTCGCCCGGCCCCTCGCCCCTCAGCGAACGCCCGCGGGTTTCAGGGTCGCGGTGGCCAGCACCGGCAGGTCCAGTGTGCGGCCGGCGCTGGCCGAGGTGGCGAAGCCGGGCCGTGCGAAACCGCGCGCCAGGCCGGCGCAAAGGGCGGTGAAGGCGGCGATCAACAGGCTGAGGATGGCGACCGGCCGCTTCAGGCTCTTGCCCTGGGTCGGGGTCACGGCGCGCTGCACGATGGCGATATTGTCGTTGCTCTGCCGCGCGATGGCGTCGGCGGCCTGGGTTTCCTGCTCCTTGACGGTGAAGTCGCGGACATTGTTGGTCAGCACGTCGCGATTGCGGGCCAGATCGTCATAGCGCGGTTCGAGCTGGCCCAGCCGCAGCTGGCGGTCGGTGACCTGCTGGATCTGGCCGGCCAGGGTGTCGGACGAAGACTTCAGCGCCGCCACCTCCGCGGTGAGCTGGATGGTGTCGCTCTGCACGGTCTGCAGCACCGGATTGACCCCGACCCGCCTGGAGCCCTCGCCCTGGACGCTGCCATTGCCAACGGCCCGTTGCAGTTCGGCGATCTGCACATCCAGGTCGTGTACCGGCTGGGAATCGGGTCGATAGCGGGCCAGCAGATCCTCGCGCTGCACCTTCAGCTGCGAGAGCTTGTCCTGGGCGGTGTGGTCGATGTCGCGATAGAGGCCGATCTCCGCCGGCAGCTGGGTCTGTTGGGCGGCGAGCGCGCCCAGCCGGCCCTCACGGTCCTGCAGCTGGGTGTCGGCGGCGTATTTCTGTTGCTGCAGGCTGGCCTGCAGCTGGGCCAGCGAGGTCTTCTCCGACTCGAAGTCGCCGATATTGTTGGAGGTGAGGAAGGACTCGTAGGCCTCGTCGGCCTCCGCCAGCCTGGCCTCGAAGGCCTTGCGCTGCGCCTCCAGCGGCGCGGTCGGGTCGAGCAGGATCGAGCGGCGATAGATCAGGTATTCGTCGAGCAGGGTGTTGAGCACCAGGGCCGCCATCTGTGGATCGGGATGCTCGTAGCTCAGCCGCACGATCGGCGCGCCGGGCGCGGTCACCACCTTCAGGCTCTTTTCCATCGCCGCCACGGCCTTGCCGATCTTTTCGCGCCTCTGGTCGGGCGTCGCCTCGTCATAGCCACGGCCCAGCGCCGGAAAGACCCGCGCCAGGCCGATGCGGTCCAGCACGCGCTCCTTGACCTGGGCGCTGGACAGGATCTCGACCTCGGACGACAGCACCTGGTCGGGTTCTGGCACCGCGCCGCGGGCGGCGTCGCCGGCATTGGGCTCGTAGACATATTCCTGACTGAGCCGCACCAAGAGGCTCGACTGGGCGGCGTAGAGGGTTTTCAGCGAAAAGGCGAAGGCCAGGCCCAGCGCCAGTATGACCAGGAAGACACCCAGCATCAGGAAGCGCTCGCGCCAGAGCAGGGCCACGAAATCGCCGGGCTCATAGCGCGGCCGGGTGCGCAGCTCCGCCGGCCGGCGGAATGGCGCTGCCGTCTCGCTACCTGGCGCCCAAGCGCTTTCCGACATGAGAATCCCAAAACCAAAGCCTGGGATCGACCCTCGCCTCGCGCGATTAACGCTTGGTTACCCATTTCCGTTAACCATCGACTTGAAGGTTGTTTTTCCCGCTGGAAGCCCAGATGTCCCTGCCGCTCGCCGTTCGCGTCGCCGTCATCAGCCTGGCCCTGGGCGCCGGGGCCTGCGAGAGCGGCGGCCCGGACATGTTCACCCCGGCTCCGCGGCCGAGCGCCGACTTCTCCAATATCGGCTATGCGACCTGGACCAACGCCGAGCCGCCCTACCGGCTCTATCCGGGCGACGAGGTCGATCTGGCTGTCGCCTCCGCCCCGGAATTGAACAAGACCCTGACCGTGCAGCCCGACGGGCGGCTCAACCTCGCCCTGGCCGGCCCGATCATGGTCGCCGACCGCACCCTCCAGGATTCTGAACGGCTGATCTCCCACGCCTATGCCAGTCAATTGCTGCGGCCGGAGGTGACGCTGACGGTGCGCGCCGCGCCGTTGAAGGTGTTTGTCGGCGGCGAGGTGGACAAGCCCGGCGTCTACGACATGCCCGGCGACATCAACGCGCTGCAGGCGGTGATCATGGCCGGCAGCTTCAAGACCTCGGCCAGACGCAGCCAGGTGGTGATCATCCGCCGCGGGCCCGACGGGCGCGCCATGCTGCGGACAGTGGATCTGCGGGCTGGATCGGGCAATCCGGCGGTCGACCTCGTGCCCTTACGGCGGTTCGATGTCGTCTATGTGCCGCGCAGCAGCGTCAGCGAAGCCGGGCTCTTCGTTCAGCAGTATTTCCGCGACCTCTCGCCGGTGCAGCTCGGCTTCGACTACACCGCCGGCGCCGCCCTGCTGACGGGCGTCAAATAGCTCAGCCGTGCGAGAGCCATTCGCGGGCGGCGCGCTGGGCTTCGGCGACATCGGCCGAGGCCATCTCCTGGCTGATCTCCTTGCGGTAGATCTTCGCCTCGAGCGAACCGCGCATGGCCGCCAGATTGAACAGCATATGGGCCGAGACATAGTCGAGCGGCGCGCCGCCCTGACCGGTCGAATACAACAGCCCCATCTTGAACAGCTCGTCCCCCGACGAGTCTGGCCCTGGCAGCGGCAGATCGTGCCCTGCCGGTTCGGGCGCGACGGGCTCTTCCCGAAGTGCCAACATGATTGAACCCCCAATGTTCAAAGGGCGAATTCGCCGTCACGACGAAAGGCGTTCTTGCCCTAGGTACGATGAGAGAACCCCCCGGATAAACATATGGTTAAGCCCGGCGTTATCCATCCTTCACTTGAGGTTACACGCCAGCCAGCGGGTCTAGTCTGGACTTAGACGCGGGCGCGCTGGCCGAACAGGACCTTACGCGCCTCTTCCGCGTCGCGGCCGCCGGCCTGCAGGCCGCCACCGGTGCGAACCTGGTTCGCCGCCTCAAGGGCGCGCTGTACAGCCGGGCGCTCGCCGATGCGGGCATGCCAAGCTTTGATGTGCGGAAAGTCGTCGATCATGATGCCCTGGCCCGTCGCGGGCGAAGATCCAGGGCCAACTTATCATGTCGGCGATGGAGTAGTCGCCGGTGATGAAGTCGCGGCCCTTCAGCTGGGTGTCCAAAACCCCGTACAGCCGGCTGACCTCGTTCGAATAACGGATGGCGCCATAGGCCACCTGGCGCTGGTCCAGAATGAAGCCCGGCGCGTAGTTGCGGAAGTGATTGCGCTGGCCGGCATTGGGGCCGAGGTTGGCCATCTGCCAGTGCACCCACTCGTCCACCTTCACCTTGGCGCGTTCGTCGGCGGGGTAGAACTGGCCGGTCTTGCGGCCGAGGTACTGCAGGATGGCGCCGGATTCGAAGATGGCGATCGGCTTAGCCCCCGGCCCGTCCGGATCGACTATGGCCGGCATGCGGTTATTGGGGCTGATGGCCAGGAAGTCGGGCTTGAACTGGTCGCCGCGGCCGATGTTCACCGGGACGATGGTGTAGGCCAGGCCCATCTCTTCCAGCGCGATGGTGACCTTATGGCCGTTCGGCGTCGGCCAATAATGCACTTCGATGGGCTGGCTCATGACGGAACGGGCTCCCTTGGGCGTTAAGGGTAGAACATGGCGGCGTCGCAGGGCGCGGAGCAAGACGAAATGCGCCGGCAAGACGTGTTCAGTCCAGGTTCAGAGGCGCCTGCGCATAGGTCTCGCCATGGGAGCGCGGATTTGAATTCTGCCGGCCTCCGAAACGGTCGATCCGCGTGGCTGGCGGCAGCAGTGGTCGGCGGGCTGCTTTGGCCGTTCGCCGGCTTCGCCCAGGACCCGGCCGCCGGCGATCAAGGCGCGAACCTCGCCCAGCTCGCCCCCCGTCCGACCGCGCCGCCGCCAAGGCCAGGCGGTTCCGACCGCCCGTACAAGCCGAGCTACGGCCGCTGGTCGCCGGGCCAGGTCCTGCCGCCCAGCGCCGGAGCGGTGGCGATCGTTGACTATGAGCAGTTCCACCTGCGCAAGCCGCCGCGCGGCTACACCTGGATGCAATGCGACGGCGACTTCATCCTCGCCAATGCCGCCGGCCTGATCTTCGAAGTGATCCCGGGCGGCGGGCGCTAGCCGACGCCGGAGGCGGCGCCGATAACGACCACGGATTTCCCTGCGAGGGACGGTGACGAGGTCATTGAAAACCCCGGCTCTCGCGAATGTCCGCGAGCAGGCCGTTGCCCTCCGGTCGCCAGCCGAAGGTCTCGCGCGTCAGGGCGCTGGAGGTCGGGTTGTCCAAGCCGACGAAGGCCGCGATCGTTTCGAAGTGCGCCGGGGCGTTCTCCGGCGCGATGCCGCGGACCGGAACGCCCAGCGCCTCGCCGATCGCGTCGGCGATCGCCCGCGAGGAGATCTCCTCGGCCGCCGCGTGCAGGCGGGTTCCGGGCTTGGCGCGCTCCAGAGCCAGGTTGAACAGCCGCGCGGCGTCGAGGCGATGGACCGCTGGCCACAGGTTCTCGCCCTCGCCGACATAGGCCGAGACGCCCTTGGCGCGCGCCAGGTCGACCAGCATGCTCACCAGGCCCGCCCGCGTCAGGTCGTGGACGGCGGGGGCCAGCCGCACGATGCTGCCGCGCAAGCCGTTGTCGGGCGCCAGCAGCATCGCCTCGGACGCGGCGCGCGGCATGTCGAGGCTGAGCGGCGGGTCCAGTTCCGTGGCCGGGCGGGCGTGCGAGACCATCAGGGTGCCGGACGCGATCACCATGGGCTTGCCGGAGCCGGTGAGCGCGCCGACCAGCGCCGCGACAGCCAGCCGGTCAATCTCGACGTTGGCCGCGAAATTCGAGAAGTCGTGAACGAAGGCGGTGTGGATGACCCCGTCGCTGGCGCGTGCGGCCGGGACCAGACTGTCGGGATCGGTGATGTCGCCGCGGTGCGCCTCGACGTCCAGCGCCGCCAGCGCGGCGGCGGCCTCGTCGCTGCGCGCCAGGCCGACCACCTGGTGGCCATCCCCGATCAGGTTCTGAACGACGGCGGAGCCGATAAAGCCGGTCGCGCCGGTGACGAAAACACGCATTCAAACCGTCCTTCATTGAGATCGAGGACGACGATAGACGGTGGAATGGGGACGATCTATGCGATATCGTCCGCTTCTTTGTCGCCATCGTCCAGGACGCCCATGGATCCGCTGTCAGACGTGCTGTCCCTGCTGAAGCCCCGCAACACCATGGTGCGCGGCTTCGACTTGAGGGCGCCGTGGTCGATCCAGTTTCCCGCCCACGAGGGCGTCAAATGCTACGCCGTGGTCTCCGGCCAGGGCTGGCTGGCCATGGAGGGCCTCGCCAATCCGGTGCGCGTGGAGGCGGGGGACTGCCTGCTGTTGCCGCGAGGCCGGCCCTTTCGCCTCGCCAGCGACCTGGATCTGGCGCCTGTCGACGCCGAGACCTTTGTTTCCGCCGGGGCCGACGGGGCCGTCGCCACGTTGAACGGCGGCGGAGACTGCTTTGGCGTCGGCGGCTGGTTCGACTTCGCCGGCCCGCACGCCGGCATCCTGCTCAGCGTGCTGCCGCCCATCGTCCATCTCCGCAAGGACGCCGACCGGGCGGCGCTGCGTTGGTCGCTGGAGCGGATCATGCAGGAGCTGCGCGATCCGCAGCCGGGCGGCGCGCTGGTGGCCCAGCACCTGGCGCAGCTGGTGCTGATCCAGGCGCTACGCATCCATCTGGCGGAAGGGTTGAGCGGCGGCGTGGGCTGGCTGTTCGCCCTGTCGGACCCGCAGATGAGCGCCGCGATCGACGCCATGCACCAGGATCCGGCGCGCCGGTGGACCTTGCGGGCGCTGGCGGCGCGCGCGGGCATGTCGCGATCGAGCTTCGCCCAGAAGTTCAAACAGACGGTGGGGTCCTCGCCGATCGACTACCTGACCCGATGGCGCATGCTGCTCGCGGGAGACAGGTTAGAAAATTCCAACGATCCGGTCTCCGCCATCGCCCTGTCGCTCGGCTACGAATCCGAGAGCGCCTTCAGCAACGCGTTCAAGCGGGTGATGG
>CALAEG010000022.1 GCA_937890965.1 uncultured Caulobacteraceae bacterium
GGTGATCATGGGTGGCCCGAACAAGTCGGGCCATGACGGGTGATGTGAGTGCGTCTATGCAGGGCCGATGTCCGTTCTGCCCGCCAATTTCACGCTGCTGCAGGTGATTCCGGACCTGGAGACCGGCGGCGCCGAGCAGACGACGCTGGATGTGGCCGCGGCGGTGGTGCAGGCGGGCGGGCGAGCCATCGTCGCCTCCCATGGCGGTCGGATGGTCGCGGACCTGGAATCGCGCGGCGCGGTCTGGGTTCCCATGCCGGTGCATTCGAAGAACCCGCTGGTCATGCTGGCCAATCGCGGGCGGCTGAAGGACCTGATCCGGCGCGAGGCCGTCAGCCTGGTCCACGTGCGCTCCCGCGCCCCGGCCTTCGCCGCCTTTTCGGCCGCGCGGGCGGCCGGCGTGCCCTGTCTGGCCACCTATCACGGCGTCTACAGCTCGGGTAACCCGCTGAAGCGCTGGTATAATTCGGTGATGACCCGGGGCCTTGTGACCATCGCCAATTCGGACTTCACGCGCGACCACGTCATCGCCGAACACCGGATAGACCCGGCCAGGGTTATCGCCATAGCGCGCGGCGTCGATATCGACCGCTTCGATCCGGCCGAGGTCGCGGCCGACCGCGTCACCGCCCTGCTGAGCCGCTGGGGGATCGCTGTCGAGGATGGCCGCATCCGCTTCATCCTGGCCGGCCGCCTCAGCCGCTGGAAGGGTCAGCGCCTGCTGATCGACGCCGCCCAGCGGCTGAAGGCGCACCGCGACGACTTTGTCGTTATCCTGGCCGGCGACGACCAGGGTCGCGACGCCTATCGCCAGGAACTCGAGGCGGCCATCGTTGCCGCGGGCCTGGACAACCGGGTGCGGCTCGTCGGTCATTGCGACGACATGCCGGCGGCCTATCTGGCCGCGGATGTCGCCTGTGCGCCCTCGCTCGACCCGGAGCCGTTCGGCCGCACGGCGGTCGAGCCCCAGGCCATGGGCCGGCCGATCATCGCCGCCGATCACGGCGCGCCCCGCGAAACCGTCCTGGCCGGCGAAACCGGCTGGCTGTTCAAGCCGGGCGACGCCCAGGCCCTGGCCGAGGTCATGGCCCAGGCCATCGCGGCCGGTCCGGAGCGCCGTGAGGCCATGGGCGCGGCCGGCCAGGCGCGCGCACGGCGGCTTTATTCGGCGGCGGCCATGTGCGAAGCCACGCTGGAAGTCTACGCCGGGCTGCTCGGGGGCCGTTTGTGAGCCGCAAGACGCGTGAAATCCGCAAGATCCTGGTGATCAAGCTCGGCGCCCTCGGCGACTTCGTGCAGGCGCTGGCGGCGATGAAACACATTCGCGAGGCCCACCCCGGCGCGCACATCACGCTCCTGACCACCCCGCCGTTCGAGGCCCTGGCCAGGGCCAGCCCCTATTTCAACAGCATCGCCCCCGACGGCCGGCCGGCCGGCATCGGGGAGACAATGTCCATGATCAGCCGGCTGCGCGCGGCCAAATACGACCGCGTCTACGACCTGCAGACCTCGTCGCGCTCCAACCTCTATTTTCAGTTGTTGCGGCCGTTTCCGCCCGAGTGGTCGGGGGTCGCGGTCGGCTGCAACCTGCCGCAGCGCAATCGCGACCGCGGGCGCATGCACACGCTCGAACGCCAGGCTGAACAGCTCAAGGACGCCGGAATCTGGCCCGATGCGCCGCTGACACCGGGTTCGGCGCCGCCGGCGGATCTGAGCTGGATCATAAAGAAGACGGGCGCGGCCCGGCCGATGACCTCGGCGGGCACATCGCGGCCCTATGCGCTGCTGGTTCCCGGAACCTCGGCGCATCGTCCGGAAAAGCGCTGGCCGGTCGAACGCTTCGCCGAGCTTGGCCAGCATCTGCGCGAGCGCGGGCTGGATATCCTCGTCGTCGGCGGCCCGCAGGAGAGCGCGCTGGCCATGGCCATCCAGCGCAAGGTGCAGGCCCGCGACCTCACCGGCCGCACCGATTTCGCCCAGGTCGCCGCGCTGGGCGCGCGCGCGACCATCGCGGTCGGCAACGACACCGGCCCGGTTCACCTGATCGCCGCGGCCGGCGCACCGACCCTGGTGCTGTTTTCCGCGGCTTCCGACCCGGCGCTTTGCGGACCGCGCGGACATGTGGCCGTGCTGCAGGCCGAGGACCTGAATGCGCTTGCGGTCAGCGACGCGATCGCCGCGATCAACCGGCTTGTGCCGCAAATGCCGGCAGACCTGTTGAGACGCACGCCTTGATCGGCGCTCGGCGCTTGGTCATATGTCAGGGGAAGCGTAAGGATTGAGAGCCTACGCTTCGCTACGCCAACGGTTCAGGAGAACTTGCCTATTCGTCGTCCCATGCCAGCGCCCCCGTCCAAGGACGGCCCGCGCATCAATGAAGATATCCGCGTCCCCCGCGTGCTCCTGATCGACGAGCACGGTGAAAAACAAGGGGTCATGCCTACAACCTCCGCGCTGGAAGCCGCCGAGGAGGCCGGGCTGGACCTGGTGGAGGTCTCGCCGAACTCCGACCCCCCGGTCTGCAAGATCCTCGACTACGGCAAGTACAAGTTCGAAGAGCAGAAGAAGAAAGGCGCCGCTCGCAAGCGCCAAAAGCTGGTCGAAATCAAAGAGATCAAGCTCAGGCCGAACATCGACACCCACGACTATGACGTCAAGGCCCGCGCCATGCATCGCTTCTTCGAAGAGGGCGACAAGGTGAAGGTGACCTTGCGTTTCCGCGGCGGCGAAATGCGCCACCCGGAACTCGGCATGAAGCTGTTGCAGCAGGTCCGCGCCGACTTCGACCCCGTCGCCAAGGTCGAATATGAGCCGCGTATGGAGGGCCGCCAGATGATCATGATCCTGGCGCCGCGCTAAACCGGCAACACCTCCGCGCTGCCGGGGCAGACTGACCTCGGCTCAAGCTTGCCGCCACCGGCGCTACAGCTTACCTGCGTTCACATGACCGCCATCACACCTGATCCAGCGGCGCGGCGCTCTGCGGCCGCGCTGCCAACCCTGCTCATGGTCATGATGATCAACATGCTGGGTTTCGGCGTGGTGGTGCCGCTGCTGCCCTTCTACGCCAAGTCGTTCCACGCACCGCCGTGGCAGATCGCGCTGCTGTTCTCGGCCTATTCGGTAGGGTCCTTCTTCGGCGAGCCCTTCTGGGGGCGCCTCTCCGACCGCATCGGGCGCAAGCCCATCCTGGTCTCGACGGTGGCGGCCAACTGCCTCTGCTATCTGGCGCTGGCCTTTGCGCCCAACCTGCTGATCGCCTTCATCGTGCGGTTCCTGGGCGGCCTGGCGGCCGGCAACAGCTCGGTGGTGCAGGGCTATATCGCCGACGTGACGCCAGTGGAGGCGCGGGCCGGCCGCATGTCGATCCTGGGCGCGGCCTATAATATCGGCTTCATATTCGGCCCCGGTCTCGGCGGCCTCTTGGCCCGGCCCGGCGACGGGCCGGCCGGTTTCCAGCTGCCGCTGCTGGTCGCCTCGGCGCTGGCCGGCATCTCCGCCACCTGCATCTTCCTGGTGGTCCGGGAAAGCCGCGTTCACACCCAGACCTCCAGCCAGCAGCATAATCGCTGGGTGATGTTCGGCCGGGCGCTGCGCCATCCGGTGGTCGGGCGGCTGATGCTGCTGACCCTGATCGCCGGCCTGGCCTTCAACGGCATCGAGTCCACCTTCGGCTTCTGGGGCCAGCATCGCTATGGCTGGACCCCACGCGATATCGGTCTGTGCTTCACGGTCTCGGCGGTGGTGTCGGCGGCGGCCCAGACCGTGCTCACCGGCAGCCTGTCGCGCCGGTTCGGGCCCGCGCCCATGCTAGCCTTTGGCGTCGCGGTGACCGTGGTCTGCCTGATCGCCCAGCCCTTTTCGCCGACCGGCCTGGTGACCGTGGCGATCATGGCGGTGATGTCGCTCGGCCAGTCGGTGGCCTTCCCGAACAGCTCGGCGCTGATCTCGCGCACCACCGATCCCGACCGCCAGGGTCAGATGCTGGGCCTGAACAACGCCATGGGCGCGCTGGCCCGCGTCACCGGCCCGCTCTGCGCGCTCAGCCTGTTTTCACTGAGCCCAGACTCGCCCTTCTTCGCCGGCGCCCTGATCACCGCGCCGACCATCTTCCTGGCCCTGGCGGCCGGCCGCGCCGCCAACAAGGTCGCGCCGGAACATCCCGGCGTGGTGGCTCAGGCCGGCTGACGCGACGGCAGGGGCTTTTCCGGGTCAGAACGGCGTTGACGGCGGCGCACTAAGGCGGCTGAGTTGCGGGAATAAGACCGCATTCAGAGGAAACGCCATGACCGCAAAGAAATTTCCCGTCGAAGCCAGCCACATTCTGATGTTCGCCCGCTCGGTCGGGGACGACAATCCCGTCTATTCCGACGCGGACTACGCCAAATCGACCGAGGCCGGGAGCATCATCGCGCCGCCGACCTTCGCCCAGGCCAGCGCCCAGTTCGATCCCGACTATTTCCTCAGGCCCAAGCCCGGCCAGCCCTGGTTCGGCTCCGGCAAGAACCCCACCGGCGCGGCTCCGCGCGGTGGCGGCGGGGGTGGAGGCGGCGGCGGTGGAGGCGGCGGCCTGCATGCCGAGCAGCACTTCGAATATCACCGCCACCTGAAGCCAGGCGATGTGCTGACCGCGACCTCCCTGCCGGGCAAGACCTGGGAGAAGGAAGGCAAGCGCTCGGGCAAGCTGGTCTTCTCCGAATCCGTCACCGAATACCGCGACCAGATGGGCGAGCTGGTCATCACCGCACGCTCCGTCGGCGTTCGCACCGAACGCCCCGTCGACGCGCCAGCGTCCTAAGTCAGGAGGATCAAGACATGGCTTTGAGCGCCAGCAAGCTGAAAGAAGGCGACACCCACACCGCGCGTCTGGTCGAGGACCTGAAGCGCACCCAGATCGTCCAGTACGCCGGGGCGTCGGGCGATTACAACCCGCTGCACACCGACGAGATCTTCACCACCAAGGTGGCCGGCTATCCGAGCGTTTTCGCCCACGGCATGCTGACCATGGGCATGACCGGCAAGATGCTGACCGACTATGTCGGCGACGCGCGGCTGACCAAGTACGGCGTGCGCTTCACCAGCCAGGTCTGGCCGGGCGACACGCTCGACTCCACCGCCACCGTCAAGGCGATCAAGGACGAGGGCGGCCAGAAGCTGGTCGAACTGGACATCGTCACCGTCAACCAGGACGGCGTCCAGGTGCTCAGCGGCTCCGCAGAAGCGCGGATCGATCCTTAGGCCGGCTGGTAGCGCGGGTCGCCCGTGCGCCAGAGCAGGAAGGCCAGGATGTCGGCGATCTGGTGATCGCGCTGGCTGAGCGTCGAGCCGATGCCGTGTCCGGCGTCGGTCTCGAT
Source organism: uncultured Caulobacteraceae bacterium (assembly GCA_937890965.1). Lineage (GTDB taxonomy): Bacteria > Pseudomonadota > Alphaproteobacteria > Caulobacterales > Caulobacteraceae > Poindextera. Next base: position 5,355 of record CALAEG010000022.1, read on the forward strand.
GCGCAGCAGCACCGGGTTCTTCGAAGACGTCGCCGCCTGCAGCCGGGCGGCCATCTTGGTCGGCTCCCATGACGAGACGCGCGGATCGTTCAGGCCGGTGGTCAGCAGCGCCGACGGATAGGCCGTCCCGTCCTTGACGTGCAGATAGGCGTCCATCTCGTAGAGGCCCTTGAACCCCACGGGATCTGTCACCGTGCCGAACTCCGGTATGTTCGGCGGCCCGTTGGGCGAGAATTCGCTGCGGGTGGCGTTGGAGACGCCGACCTCGTCGATCACCACCGCGGCCAGGTCCGGCTGCTCGGTCATGAACCGGCCGACGGTGATGCCGCCGGCGGAGCCGCCGGTAATGCCCAGCTTGGCGCTCTTGGTGTACCCGCTGTCGATCAGATAGTGGGCGGAGGCGATCATGTCGCGCCAGGTGTTGGGCTTGGTCAGCTTCTGGCCGGCCAGGTGCCAGTCCTCGCCCAGCTCGCCGCCGCCGCGCACGTGGGCGATGGCGAAGACCCCGCCGAGATCGAGCAGCGGCAGCCAGTGCGCCAGGAAGGCCGGGTCCTCGGTGATGCCGTAGGACCCGTAGGCGTCGAGCAGCAGCGGCGCCGAGCCGTCGCGGGCCAGGCCCTTGCGATAGACGATGGAGAGTGGAACCTTGACCCCGTCGGCGGCGGTGGCGAACACCTCTTCGGACACATAGGGCGAGACGTCGATCGGCGGCTGCGGTGCGATATCGGTCGCCACAACCACGCCGTCGGCGCCCACATGGCAGAGCACCGACGGCCGCACCCAGCCCTGCAGCAGAAACCAGACGCCGTCATGCAGGGTGTCGGCATAGAAGGCGTCGATCGAGCCCGCGAACGGCAGGGCGATGCTGGTGACCGCACCGTCGTAGGCCATGCGCCGCACGCCGCCCAATCCGGCGTTCAGGTCGTTGATGTAGAGGCCGTCCCTGGCGGCGGCGATGCCGCGGATCACCGAGGCGCTTTCCGGAACCACGACCTGCGCGGTCGCGACGGACGGCTGGGCGCCCGTTGTCCTGACGATCTTGTAGTGCGACGCGTCGGCGTGGCTGAGCAGATAGAGGTCATGGCCGTGGACGGCGGCGCCGGTGACCTTGTCGGCGGGCGAGCAGACCATGCGCCACTGCGGCGCGCCCGCCTGGGCGGCCGAGACCCGGGCGACATAGAGCCCGATCTCGTTCTGAACCCCGGAGACGATGGCGCCGAGGGCGATCTCGGAGCCTGGCGTCACCCCTACGCCCGGAAAATCGATGTCGGCGATCGTAACGCCGGGGCTGGCGCCCTTGGCCAGCACCTTCAGGTCCCTGGCCGGGTCGGTGTTCAGCGCGTGATACCAGGCGGCGCTCAGCTTGTACTTGTCGAGGCTGTCCAGGGCCACGCCCGGCTGCAGGCGGTTATAGAAGAAGCCGGAGCCGTCCTCCGTCCAGCTGGGACTGGCGTTTTCCGTCCGATCGATGCTCTCGGGCAGAAGCGCGCCGGTCTCGGTGACCATGATGTGGGCGACCGAGTTCTCGGAGCCGCCGGGCGAGATGCCGAACACCACATGGCTTCCGTCCGGCGAGCAAGCCCACCAGTCCAGCGAGGCGTGGCTGCCCGCCGGCGCATAGGCGTCCGGGTCGATCAGCAGCCGATCGCGCTGCATGCCGCGTTTGCGGGCATAGAGCTTGTAGGTGTCCGCGCCCGCCGGCCGCACCTCGCTGAAGATATAGTCGCCGCCGACCTGGGCCGACATGACCGAGGCGACCACGCGGGTATAGGTCTGCACCTTGGCCAGCAGGGCGTCGCGCCCCGGAATCGCGCCCAGAACCTGCCTGGCGTAGTCGCCCTCGGCCAGGGCATAGGCTTTCCACTCCGGGCCCTCCGCCTCCATCCAGCGATAGGGATCGGAGACCGGAACGCCCCACAGGGTCTCGGTGAACGGCCGCACCGCCGCCACCGGCGGCCCGGACGATTGGGCCAGCGCCAGTCCCGGCGCGGTCATGGCGCCCGCCAGCGCCGCGGAGGACGCCAGGAGCGCGCGTCGATCTATGGATTGAGCCAAGCCGCTCTCCTTCGCCGATTTGGATTGGCGGATCGTCAGCCGATGCCGCCGTTGCAATTGGACCTGTTTTGCCGTAACCACGCCCGCTCTTAAAGAGCCGCCTGGCCCAAGGCATGCCATGGCGGTTCGTCACCGACCCTAGAGGACGGGGCCCACTCAAAAGGCTCCGCATGGAAAATGCCGAAGTTGAAGACGAAGTCAGGCGCCAAAAAGCGCTTCAAGGTCACCGCGAGTGGCAAGGTCAAGGCGGGCGTCGCCGGTAAACGGCACAGGCTGATGAGCCACGACGCGAAATACATCCGCCAAAACCGTGGGACCAAGGTGTTGGATGCGGCGGACGCAAAGACCGTCAAATCCTACATGCCCTACGCCTGAACGACTGACAGAGGTGATCTGAAATGGCGCGTGTCAAACGGGGCGTAACGTCCCATGCCAAGCACAAAAAGGTTCTGGAGCAGGCCAAGGGTTTCCGTGGCCGGCGCAAGAATACCATCCGTACGGCCAAGGCCGCCGTCGACAAGGCTGGCCAGTACGCCTACCGCGACCGCAAGGTGCGCAAGCGCTCGTTTAGGGCGCTGTGGATCCAGCGCATCAACGCCGCGGCGCGGATCGAAGGCATGACCTATTCGCGATTTATGCACGGCCTTGAGCTGGCGGGGGTCGATATCGACCGCAAGGTTCTCGCCGATGTGGCGGGCGCCGATCCCGGCGGCTTCAAGGCCATAGCCGACAAGGTTCGCGCCGCGCTGGCCTGACGCGTTCGGGAATGTCCGAGCCGAAGGTCTCCGGTGACGAACCGGACGCCTTCGCGCCGACGCCCATTCCCGCTAGAGCAACGCCAGCCATGACCGACCTTTCCGCCCTGGAATCCGAACTGACCGCCAAGATCGCCGCAGCCGACGCCGCGGCGCTGGAGGCCTTGCGCATCGACGCCCTTGGCAAGACCGGCGAGATCTCCAACCTGCTGAAATCCCTGGGCGCCATGAGCCCGGACGAGCGCCGCGAACAAGGGCCGAAGATCAACGGCCTGCGCGACATCGTCGCCACCGCCATCGCCGCGCGCAAGGCCGAGCTCGACGCCGCGGCCCTCGACGCCCGCCTGGCCGCCGAGCGCGTCGACCTCACCCTGCCCGCCCCGCCGCGCCGCAAGGGATCGGTCCACCCGATCATGCAGGTGATGGACGAGATGATCGCCATCTTCGCCGAGATGGGCTTCGCCGTCGCCGAGGGGCCGGACATCGAGGACGACTTCCACAACTTCACCGGCCTGAACTTCCCGCCCAAGCACCCGGCGCGGGAGACCCACGACACCTTCTTCTTGCAAGAGGACGAGCGCGGCGAGCGCAAGGTGCTGCGCACGCACACCAGCCCGATCCAGATCCGCGTCATGCAGCGGGCCAATACCGCCGTCGAGGCGCCCCAGTTCGCCCACGGCCAGGAGCCGCCGATCCGCATCATCGGGCCCGGCCGCACCTATCGGAAGGATAGCGACCGCACCCACACGCCGATGTTCCACCAGATGGAGGGGCTGGTCATCGACCGCGCCATCACGCTTGGCCATCTGAAATGGACCCTGGACGCCTTCATCCGTCGCTTCTTCGAGACCGACCAGGTCGTTACCCGCTTCCGCCCCCACTTCTTTCCGTTCACCGAACCCTCGGCGGAGATGGACGTCCAGTGCGACCGCTCCGCCGGCATGGTGAAGATCGGCGAGGGGAGCGACTGGCTGGAAATCCTCGGCGGCGGCATGGTGCACCCGAACATATTGCGCACCGTGGGCCTGGATCCCGACGAGTGGCAGGGCTTCGCCTTCGGCCTTGGCGTGGACCGGCTGGCCGTCCTGAAATACGGCATGCCCGACCTGCGCGACATGTTCTCGGCGGACGTCCGCTGGCTGGAGCATTACGGCTTTTCCGCCTTCGCCCACCCCAATCCGGCGACGGGGCTGAGCTGATGCGCTTCACCCTCTCCTGGCTGAAGGACCATCTGGACACCACGGCCACCGTCGCCGAGGTGGCCGAGGCCATGACCATGGCCGGGCTTGAGGTCGAGCATGTCGACGATCCCGCCGCCAGGTTCGCCGCCTTTTCGGTGGCGCGGATCACCGACGCCGTCCAGCACCCCAATGCCGATCGCCTGCGCGTCTGCCAGGTGGAGACCAGGGATGGCGTGAAGGAGATCGTCTGCGGCGCGCCCAATGCGCGGGCGGGCCTGACCACCATCTATGCCCCGATCGGGACCTATATTCCGGGCAGCGGCATCACGCTGGAGCCCCGGCCGGTGCGCGGCGTCACCTCCAACGGCATGCTCTGTTCGGCCGCCGAACT
>CALAEG010000023.1 GCA_937890965.1 uncultured Caulobacteraceae bacterium
ACACTCACGTTCGACGGTGATCATGGGTGGCCCGAACAAGTCGGGCCATGACGGATAAGATGGAGGCAGCCGAGCTTACGCCTTTTCCTTCGAGCCCTTGCGTTCGCTGGCTTCAAGAGCCTCGCGCCAGGCGGCGCGGGGGCTGGGCGGCAGGGTTTCGCCCTTGCGGGCGGCCTCTTCGGCGATCTTGCGGCCCAGCGCCAGGACCGGCGGGATCTCGTTGTCAGCCAGCGGTTTCATCCACTTTTTGCGCTGCATCGCCGCCTCGACGAAGGGCGCCAGCTCTTCGGCCTTCTTCTTCACCCGCTCGGCTTCACGCGCCTTAAACTCACCCATGACCTCGCCGGCGAACAGCTCCAGCGCCTCGCAGATATGCTCGTGCTTGTTGCGGCCGCCCTGCTGGATGAAGGCGACCTGGTCGACGCCGCAGTCGTCGAACTTGCGCAGGTGCGCGCGCAGTTGGTCCGGCGTCCCGATGCCGCCCTCGGCCGCGGCGGCGCCGGCCAGCGTGCCTCCCTCCGCGCCCGGCGCCATGTTGGCCGACGCCGCCTGGAACTTTTCCCAGATGTCCGTGCGCCCCGGGATCTGCTCGCCGAAGCCATAGTGCCAGCCCAGCGCGAACTGGAAGAAGCGGAAACCGTCTTGGAAGCGACGGCGCGCCTCGTCCGCGTCCTGGTGCAGGCCGAAGGAGGACACCATGCAGATATTGGGGTTCACCGCGTGCCCGATCGGCACGCACTCCTCCTTGAAGATGCGATAATAGTCGTCGACCCACTGCTTGGCCTCGGCCGGATCGACGAAGGCGAAGGTCAGCGCGCCGATGCCCAGCCGCGCCGCCAGCTTGATGGTCTCGCGATTGGAGCAGGCCACCCAGAGCGGCGGATGCGGCTTCTGCACCGGCTTGGGCACGATGTTGCGGGTCGGCATCGAGAAGAACTGGCCGTCGAAACCCGGATACGGATCCATCGCCTGCATGTTGGCGCACTGCTCGACCGCCTCCAGCCAGGCGTTGCGCTTGTCCGCGAGCGCCACGCCATAGCCGCCCAGCTCCAGCAGGGCCGAGCTTTCGCCGGTGCCCCACTCCACCCGGCCGTTGGAGACCAGGTCCAGGGTGGCGATGCGCTCGGCGACGCGGGCCGGATGGTTGTAGCCCGGCGGCATCAGCACGATGCCGTGGCCCAGCCGGATCTGCTTGGTGCGCTGGGAGCAGGCGGCCAGGAAGATCTCCGGCGCGGAGGAGTGGGAATATTCCTCCAGGAAGTGGTGCTCCACCTCCCAGACATTGTCGAAGCCTAGCTTGTCGGCCAATTCGACCTGACTGAGCGCGTCCTGAAAGAGTTTCTGCTCCAGCCCCTCGGTCCAGGGCCGCGGCAGCTGGTGTTCGTAGAAAATGCCAAAACGCATCGTGAAATCACCTTTGTTTTGAAGTCTCTAGGATCGTCAGGACACCGCGACGGGCCTCGCGACCGGGCCGGGAAGTTCGGCGTCGTCGTCCTCGTGCGGGTCCATCTGCGGCGTCGAAACCGCCGAGTCCGGAACCTGGCCGCCGGCCTCCGGCGTGATCATGCGCACCTTCCGCCAGCCGCCGAACTGGTAATAGAGCACTGACAGGATGCTGGACGTTAGCGTGCCAAGCGGGAAGCTCCACCAGATCGCCTCGGCGCCGAAATGCGGTGTGAAGAACCAGGCGAACGGCACGCGGATGACCAGCATGGAAAAGATCAGTATGAGCATGGGCGGCCAGACCGCGCCGGTCGAGCGGACGATGCCGGTGAGCGCGAACGTGGCGTTGAAGATCACGAAGGCCCAGAGCACCGTGCGGTTGATGTGCAGCGCGATCGGAATGGTTGGCGAGTCCATCGGCAGGAAGATGTAGAGCGGCAGCGGGCCGAGCAGATAGATGATGATCGCGCACGTGCCGGTGACCGCGACGCTGCACAGGATGCCGATGCCGGCGATGCGCGAGACGCGATCCCAGCGGCCCGCGCCGACGTTCTGGCCGGCCATGGACGAGATCGAGGCGCCGACGGCCATGCCGGGCATCTGGATGTAGTTCCAGACCTGCTGGGCGCCGATATAGGCGGCCGAGGTCACCGCGCCATAGCCGTTGACGAACCCGACCATGACCATGGCCGCGCCGGACATGACGAACATCTGCAGGCTCATTGGCAGGCCGCGCACCAGGAGCGGCCGCAGGATGCGCCAGTCGGGCTTGAGCAGGCCGAGCTCGTCCGGCCGCAGCATCAGGACGCTGTGCTTGCGATAGAGGTGTACGAGCAGGAGCGCGAGCGAAACGCTCTGCCCGATCAGGGTCGAGGTGGCTGAGCCGGCGATGCCGAGCTTGGGAAAGGGCCCGATCCCAGCGATCAGCAGCGGGTTCAGGACGATGTCCAGAACCACCGCCAGGGCCATGAAATAGAAGGGCGTTCGGGAATCGCCCGCCCCCCGCTGGGCCATCTGGATGAACATGAAGAAGTACATGAACGGCATCGCCGAGAAGACGATCCGCAGGTAGAGGATCGCCTCCGCCCGCGCGGCCGGCGGCGTTCGCATGGCGCTCAGGATATGCGGGGCGAAGGTCCAGCCGAGGAAGGCCAGCAAGACCGACAGCACAAAGAAGAACGAGATCGCCGTGCCCATGACGCGCTTGACCATGCGCAGGTCGCCCGCCCCGACCGACTGGGCGATCAGGATATTGGCCGCCATGGTCGCGCCGAAGATCGCGCCCTGGGCCAGCATGCTGACGACATTGGCGTTGCCTATGGCGGTGATCGCGGTCACGCCGAGTATGTGCGCGACCCAGAACTGGTTGGCCGAAAAGTTCAGCGACTGCAGCACGTTGGTGCCGAGCAAGGGCAGCGAGAACAGGATCAGCGTCTTGGCGATCGGTCCTTCGGTGAGATTGCGCTTCGGATGCGGCGGGCCGCCCTTTCGCTCGGGAACAAACTCGGCATCGGACATGACTTCGGAATCGGACATGCAGCTATTGTAACGCCTGAATCGAATGATCGGGCCACCGCCGAAATGTGCGGGCCGCCCATAGCAAGTGAACACCAATCACTCCGGATAGCACCCGTTTGCGCGGGTGGCTACGCCGAGGCGGCCCCTTCGGTAGATGGAGTCAGGCGACATCCGGCCTGACCGGTCCGGCGAAGGGCGCGGACGGCGGCGCCTGCGACTGCTCGATGCGTTCCTCGGCCAGGCCGGCGGCGTCGCTGAGGCTCTGCAGGTTGCGCTCGTGGGTCGCCTTGTCGATACGATAGAAGAACAGCACCCCGGTCGAAACCAGACTGAGGATGGTCGCGGTCGGCAGCGACAGGAAGGCCAGGCGACGCAGGATCTCGGGGTCGACCGTCCCCTGCTGGGCGTGGACGGGAAAGGCGACCGCCGCCAGCATCAGCCCGCCGACAAAGGTGCCGATGCCGGAGGTGAACTTGGGCAGCAGGCCATTGGCGGCGAAGAGCAGGCCCTCCGAACGGACGCCGGTCTTGACCGCGACGTCCTCGACCACGTCGGCGATCATCGACGAGACGATGATGTAGCCAATCAGGCCGAGGGTGCCGGAGACGAAGCCGTCGACGATCAGGATGGTCAGCAGCCAGACCGAGCCGTTCGGCGGCATCAGGCCGATCAGGCGCAGCGAGATCGGGATCACCCCGGTGAAGATGGAGATGGCGAAGACCGTGATCATGGTCATCTTCTTGTCGAGCAGGCGCGACAACAGCGGCGCGACGCTGACCCCGACCAGCGAGGCCGGCGCGCCGCCGATCACCAGGATCAGCACCGACAGCTGCGGCGACAGCCCCCAGAAGTGCAGGTTGAAGAAGACGCCGAGGGTGGCGTTCATGCCGCCGACCACGCCCGAGATCAGGCCAGACAGCATGACCACCAGCAGCGAGCGGTTGGTCAGCACCGTGCCGATCTCGCGGGCGGCGGCGCTGAACGACTGCTTCCGGTCGGGCGCGGGCCGCAGGTAGGGAATGTAGCGGTGCGTGGCCAGGCTGGAGACCAGGATCGAGACCAGCATGACGATCGCCGCCAGGGTCCCGAAGTTCTCGTAGCCTTGGCGGTTGAGCACCCCAAGCGTGTGGGTGGCGTCCTTGCGCAGAAAGACCGCGTTCAGCACCACATACATGGCCACGCCGCCGGCCAGGCCGAAGAAGAAGCGGAAGGCCAGGAGGCCGGTGCGCTCATGGTAGTCGGGCGCGAGTTCTGGGGCCAGCGCGGCGCTCGGCACGTCATAGAGGCTGACGCACAGCCGCACGGCGATCAGCAGCACCAGCATGAAGGCGGGAAGCAAGGCTGGCGGCAGGCCCGTCGGCGGATGCCAGAGCAGGAAGATGCACCCCGCCGCCGGCAGGGCCGAGGCGTACATGAAGGGATGCCGCCGCCCCCATTTTGAGCGGAAACCGTCGGACCAGCGGCCGACCAGCGGGTCGATAAAGGCGTCGACGATCACCGAGATCATGATCAGGCCGCTGACCAGGGCCACCGGCATCCCGACCACCTGAAACAGGAAGAGCGTGATGGTCGAGGTCGCCAGCGCCTGCACCGCGACGCCCTGCGCCACCGAGCCCACGCCATAGTTGATCTTGGTGGCGAACCCCAGCCGGGGGCGGACTGGGGTGTCGCTCACCGGACTGGCTCCTGCCTGCCGGTCAGGCCGGCCGGATGACGGCGCCCGGCCCGTCCTCCGCCTCAAGCACGCCGTCGGCCGCCTGGACGAAGGCCGCGGCGTCGTCGAGCCGCCTTAAGTTGTCCTGATGCTGGCCGCGGTTGATGCGGTAGAACAGCAGCGCGCTGGTCGAACACAGGGTGAGCGCGGTGTAGGTCGGCAGATAGACCAGGGCCAGGCGCACCAGGATGGCGTGGTCAACATGGCCCGGCCGGGCGTGGTTCGGGAAATGCACCAGGGCGATGAGCAGGCCGGGCAGCAGGGCCGCGAAACTCGTCGTCACCTTGCGCACCAGGGACTCGACCGCGAACAGCAGGCCCTCCGAGCGGCGCCCGGTCTTCAGCTGGCTCTCCTCGACCACGTCGGCGATCATCGACGAGACGATGATGAAGCCGGTCGTCGCCAGGGCCGCTGTGGTCATGGTGTCGATGACCAGGACCGGCAAGACCCAGGGCTTGTGCGCCGGCATGAAGCCCAGCAGCCAGCCGCCAAGGGGGATGGTGGTCGAGGCGATGGCGATGAAGAAGACCACCAGGCAGGCGCGCTTCTTGTCCAACAGCCGCGACATCAGGGGCGCCAGAAAGACGCCGAGCAGGCCGGCCGGCAGGGCGCAGAGGCCCAGGATCAGCAGCGCCTTCGACCCCAGCTCGAACACATAGGTGTTGAAGTAGAGGCCGAGGCCCCCGGAGATGCCGACGGCGATCCCGAAAATCAGCGACGATGTGGCCAGCGAAACGAAATTGCGGTTGGAGAGCGCCACGCCCATCACCTTCGCCAGCTCCCCGGCCGAGGCCTTCTGCTTGGACGGCTGGTGCATGTAGGGGATGTAGCGCTGGGTGGCCGCGCCGGCGATCAGCACCACGATGACCCCGATGATGCCGGTGGTGATGGCGAAGGGCGCGTAGCCGGCCTGGTTGAACTGGCCGAAGGGCTCGGCCTTGGTGGCGCGCAGGAAGACGCCGTAGGCTAAGACCACGCCCACCAGCCCGCCGACCACGGTGCTGAACAGGAAGCGGTAGCTCTGCACATTGGTGCGCTCGTCATAGTCCTGGGTCAGCTCCGGCATCAGGGCGCTGGCGGGGATCTCGTGCAGGCTGTCGAAGAAGCGCATGCCCAGCAACGTGACCAGCATGTAGAAGAACAGGGCCTGGTTGGACCAGCCATGCGGCGGCATGAACAGCAGGATAAAGAAGATGGCCGCGGGAATGACCGCGCCATAGATGTAGGGGTGGCGGCGGCCCAGGCGGGTGCGGGTGCCATCGGACAGCTGGCCGACCACCGGATCCCAGAAGGCGTCGACAAAGATGGAGATGGCGATCGCGGCGCTGACCCAGGGCGCCGGCAGGCCGACAAGCTGGTTGTAGAACAGCAGCAAAAGGCCGATCAGGCGGCCCTTGGTGGCGGCGCCCATCGCGCCGGCGCCATAGAAGATTTTGGTCCCGATGGTCAGTCTCGGACGCGTCGCCTGATCGACGACGCCTTGGGGGTCGGCCGTGGCGGCCGCCGTCACGTACCCGTTGACAGGCGCATCGCCCGACCTCCCGAACACGACCCGGGCAACTGCGCCCGAATCCCTCCTCCAGATGACACTGCGGCCCCGCTGCATAGGCGAGGCCGTCTTTGGCTTTGAAGCCTGCGGGATGTTTTCCGGCGCGTCAATCGGTTGCTGGCGTGGCCGACCCCGATTGAAATTAGGCTTTTGTCAGATGGCGGCCGACCATTCGGCCGTGACGCCCGCCGGCGAGCGGGGCATAGTCAGGCGACTGACACGCCCGCGGCGAAAAGCCGATTCAAGGGGCGGGAAGATGGGAAGAAACGCCATGACCTACGCGCCCGCGACGCGGCCCTATTACGACGCCGACAGCCACATCATGGAGCTGCCGGACTTCCTGAAGGCCTATGCCGACCCCGACCTGCGCGAGGCCATCCCCGAGGTGAGCTACTCGGCCTCGATCGTCACCGACGAAGAGGTGGCGGTGATCGTGGGCCAGGGCAACCGGCACAGCCCCGAGCATGTCGCCGCCCAGATCGCGCTCGGCGACGGGCTGATCGCGTCCTCCAAGGAGATCCAGGCGCTCGGCGCCTTCAACAGCGCCGACCGGAGCACCGCGCTGGACCTGCTGGGCTTCAAGAAGCAGCTGGTCTTCGCCACCCACAGCGTCGCCATGCCCTTCTCGCCAAGCTCGAAGCTGGATCCCGAACTGCGCTATGGCGCCGCCCGCGCCCACAACCGGCACATGGCCGATTTCTGCAGCGACGACAGCCGGCTTATGGGCGTCGCGGTCGTGCCCTTGGACGACCCCGACCGCGCGCTGGCCGAACTCGACCTGGTGCTGGAGAGCGGGCTGGAGGCGGTCTGGGTGCCGCATCGGCCCTGCGGCGACCGCTCGCCGGGGCATGTGGATCTCGACCCCTTCTGGGCGCGCCTGGCCGAGAGCCGCACGCCCTTTGTGCTGCATGTCGGCGGCGCGCCGCTGCAGCTGGCCAGGGCCTGGATGAACAATGGCCGCGCGCCGACCAAGGACTGGCTGGGCGGCGGCGAGAACCTGCGCACCAAGGACATCGCCCTGTTGCACGAGGGCCCGGAAGCCTTCCTGACCATGCTGGTTTTGGACGGGGTGCTCGAGCGGCATCCGGGCCTGCGCGGCGCCTGCGTCGAGCTGGGCGCCGGCTGGGTCCCGGAGCTGCTGCGGCGGCTGGACTGGGTGGTCAAGCACTGGAGCCGCAACGACGCCAATCTGCAGGGCCTGACCCGCACGCCGACACGCCAGATCACCGACCAGTTGGCCTTCACCCCCTTCGTCTTCGAAGAGGTCGGCAATCTGATCGACCAGTCGAACCCCGACCTCTACCTGTTCTCGACCGACTATCCCCACATCGAGGGCGGCCGAAACCCGATCGGCCGCTTCGAGTCCGCGCTTGGCGACCGCGGCGAGGCGGTGCGGGAGAAGTTCTATGCCGAGAACTTCCTGCGCATCTTCCCCGACGCGAGGGTGCATGCTCCGCGGCAAGAGGCGGTGTCGGCTTAGCGCCGCGCCAACCTCTTCACCGTCATCGCCCGACTTGTTCGGGCGACCCATGAACACGGGAGAGGA
>CALAEG010000024.1 GCA_937890965.1 uncultured Caulobacteraceae bacterium
GGAAGCGGCCAACGCCTGCGTGCAGACCTTCGGCGGTTTCGCCTTCGCCGAGGAATACGACGTCGAACGCAAGTTCCGCGAAACCCGGCTCTACCAGGTGGCGCCGATCTCGACCAACCTGATCCTCTCGCACGTGGCCACCCACGTCCTGGACCTGCCGAAGTCGTTTTAGAGATCGCGCGTCGCCAAAGCGCCGAACGGCCCTGCACTGGGATTTGGGAGTGCAGGGCCAACGCGCGCCCACCGGATACGGCCGGGGCTGTTGGGCGTGATGTTCAGTTGGGGTTGAGTCGCCCCAAGCATCCAGCCCGCCGTTTCCGGCCGGCAAATCGCGCTCGCGTGGAGACGGTCGCGCCCCGCGCCCTATGGACAAGCGGCGGCCGGCGTTCCAATCGTCCTGGCGATGCCCGGCGACGCCGGCCGGCCTGATCTGGAGAGCTTCGACCTCATGACTGCAACCCTTCGCCGCGCCGCCATCGTCAGCCCGCTCCGCACGCCCGTCGGCAAGTACCTTGGCGCCCTGTCCTCCGTCACCGCCGGCGACCTCGGCGCCGTGATCCTCAAGGCCCTGGTGGAGCGGACCGCCATCGACCCTGAGCGGATCGACGACGTGATCTTCGCCCAGGGCTACGGCAGCGGCGAAGCGCCCTGCATCGCCAGATGGTCGGCCATGGCCGCCGGCCTGCCGATCAGCGTCCCGGGCTACCAGCTGGACCGGCGTTGCGGCAGCGGCCTGCAGGCGGTGATCGATGCGGCGATGATGGTCCAGACCGGCGCGGCGGACGTCGTGGTGGCCGGCGGCGTCGAGAGCATGAGCAATGCCGAATACTACACCACCGACATGCGCAAGGGCGCGCGCGCCGGCTCGGTGACCCTGCACGACCGGCTGGCGCGCGGGCGCGTTATGTCGCAGCCGGTCGAGCGCTTCGGCGTCATCAGCGGGATGATCGAGACCGCCGACAACCTCGCGCGCGACTATCAGATCAGCCGCGAGGAGGCCGACGCCTATGCGGTGACCAGCCATCAACGGGCCGCCGCGGCCTGGAAGGCCGGCAAGTTCGACGACGAGACCGTGCCGGTGTCGATCGCCCAGCGGCGCGGCGATCCGGTGGTCTTCGCCCAGGACGAGGGCGTGCGCGAGGACGCCACCGTCGAGAGCCTTGGCAAGCTGGCGCCCATCGAGAAGGGCGGCGTGGTCACGGCGGGCAATGCGAGCCAGCAGAACGACGCCGCCGCCGCCTGCCTGGTGGTCGGCGAAGACATGCTGGAGCAACTGGGGCTGGAGCCCATGGGCTGGTTCGTGTCCTGGGCGGCGGCGGGCTGCGAGCCGTCGCGGATGGGCATCGGCCCGGTGCCGGCGGTCGAGCGGCTGTTCGCCAGGAGCGGCCTTGGCTGGAACGACATCGACCTGGTGGAGCTGAACGAGGCCTTCGCGCCCCAGGTGCTGGCGGTGCTCAAGGGCTGGGGCTGGGACGACCGCGACCGGCTGAACGTCAACGGATCGGGCATTTCGCTTGGCCATCCGATCGGGGCTACCGGCGGCCGGATCCTCGCCAACCTGCTGCGCGAATTGCAACGTCGCGACGGCCGCTATGGTCTGGAGACCATGTGCATCGGCGGCGGCCAGGGCATCGCCGCCATCTTCGAGCGCGCCTGAGGGCCAGGCTTGGCCGGATGAGCCTGCCGATCATCGACATGGCGCCGCTGTTCGGTGGCGATGAACAGGCCGGCGACGGCGTCGCGGCGGCGATTGCGCAGGCCTGCGAGGACGACGGCTTCTTTTATGTGGTCGGCCATGGTGTTGGCGCGGCGACCTTGGCGCGGCTTGAGGCGGAGGCGCGCGGCTTTTTCGTCCTGCCGCCAGCGGAGAAGGACGCGGTTTCGATGGCGCGGGGCGGGGCGGCTTGGCGCGGCTGGTTTCCGTTCAGGGGAGAACTGACCTCGGCGCGCCCCGACGACAAGGAAGGCTTCTATTTCGGCGAGGAGCTCGGGCCGGACGATCCACGCGTCCGGGCGCGGTGGCCGCTCCATGGCGCCAATCTGTGGGCCGACGCCACGCCGGGGCTGCGGCCCGCCGTGATCGCGTTCATGGCGGAGGCGCGGACGGCCGCGGCGACCCTGATGCGCGGCGTTTCTCTCGCCCTGGGTCTCGCCCCCGACTACTTCGCCAAAGCCTATTTGCAGCATCCGACCCTGCTTTTTCGCATATTCAGATATCCGCCAACCGCGCCGGGGGCCTGGGGCGTCGGCGAACACACCGACTACGGCCTTCTGACCCTGCTGGCGCAGGACGACGCCGGCGGTCTCGAGGTCAAGTCGAGGTCGGGCTGGGTGGATGTCCCGCCGCTGGCCGGCGCCCTGGTCTGCAACATCGGCGACATGCTCGAGCGGCTGACCGGCGGCCGGTTCGTGTCCACGCCGCACCGCGTCGTCAATCGCAGCAACCGCGATCGTCTGTCCTTTCCCTTCTTCTACGATCCGGACTTTTCGGCGGACATGACGCCGGTCCCGGGCGCCTATCCATCCGGGCCGGAGGCGCCTCGGTGGGACGGCGCGAGCGTGCACGCCTTTTCGGGAACCTACGGCGAATATCTGCTGGCCAAGGTCGGCAAGGTCTTCCCCGACCTGAAGACGGCGGCTCTGTCGGAGCGCTGAGCTGCGTGCTTGGCCGGAACCTGCGTCGTTGCGCCTTGAAGCCGGGAGGTCGGCGGCCTCAAATATTCGGCAGGGCCGAATGGCCCAGACAGGGAAGGGTGCTCGAGCGGTGGCCCGGACAAGCCGGGCCATGACGGCGGGGCGGGGGGCAACGAACGCTCAAGCTTTGGCGGTTAAGCATGCCGCATGCGCCGTCGTTTCGTCCTTGCCGCTCTGGCTCTCAGCGCCTTCGCCACCCACGCCTGGGCGGCGGGCGACCAGCCGGCGCCCGACCTCGATCGCGCCGTGACCCTGTCGCCGGTGGCCATGCCGATCGTCGTGGACGGGCAGGTGATCAACTACATCTTCGTCACCGCGCGGGTGCTGCTGACGCCGCAGGCCGACCAGTTCGCGCTGCGCGACAAGGAGCCGTTCTTTCGCGACGCCCTGGTGCGCGCCGCCTATCGCACGCCCTTTCTGCTCAAGGGCGATTTCAACAAGATCGACGAGGCCAAGCTGAAGGCGGCGCTGTTCCGCGACGCGACCGCGATCGCCGGCCCGGGCAATGTCAGCGGGGTGGTCGTGGTCAGCCAGACCGCCCAGCATTTCATCCGGCAACCGCAAGCCGCGCCGCACTGATTTTACTCAAATTTCGCGAGCGGTTGCGCAGCCCTCGCACATTTGGCACTTTCCGCCGGCTTTTTGGGGCCGCGCGATTTGGCGGCGCCATTTTCAATTTCCGGGTTAAGGCGGTCGGGCCGGCGCAAACGCTTGCGCTTTCGGCCGCGCCCGGTGCGCTAGAACACGAAGGGGCGCCTCGAACATGAGTTCTTATCTTTGGCTGGTCATCGGAGCCGGCGTGCTGGCGGTGGTCTACGGCGCCGTCCAGGCGGGTCTGCTGATGCGGAAATCGCCCGGCAATGAGCGGATGCAGGAGATCGCCGCGGCGATCCAGGAAGGCGCCCAGGCCTATCTGAGCCGCCAGTACACCACCATCGGCATCGTCGGCGCGGTCATCCTGATCGCCGTCTTCTTCCTGATCGGCCCGTTCGCGGCCATCGGCTTCCTCATCGGCTCGGTCCTTTCGGGCGGCGCCGGCTATGCCGGCATGCTGATCTCGGTGCGCGCCAATGTGCGCACCGCCCAGGCGGCCAGCGAGAGCCTGGCCAAGGGCCTGTCGCTCGCCTTCACCTCCGGCGCCATCACCGGCATGCTGGTGGCGGGCTTCGCCCTGATCGGGGTCGCGGGCTACTACGCCTATCTGACGGCCGGCCGCGGCCGGGATCCGACCAGCCGCGAAGTGGTCGACGCCCTGGTGGCGCTCGGCTTCGGCGCCTCGCTGATCTCGATCTTCGCCCGTCTCGGCGGCGGCATCTTCACCAAGGGCGCCGACGTCGGCGGCGA
>CALAEG010000025.1 GCA_937890965.1 uncultured Caulobacteraceae bacterium
GAAGCGGTTTTCCGCCCGCAACGCGCTCTGACTCTTAGGAATCGATCACGTTTATGAATTTGGATTGGTTCAATCCAAAATCATCGTGATCTAGCCCGCCAGATCGGGGCAAAATCAGCCCTGTCGGAGACAAGCCATGGCCGCGCGGATCGTTTTTGCCCTCTATCGCCCGCACGCGGAGAAGGACGCGGCGCTGCGGCGGCTGATCGCGCGGCATATTCCGGCCTTGCGAAGGCTCGAACTGATCACCGACCGCGCCGCCGTCCTGGCGCGCGCCGGCGACGGGACCTATGTCGAGGTGTTCGAATGGGTGTCCGAGACCGCGGCGCGCGCCGCCCACGATCACCCGGACATCGCCGAAATCTGGGAGGGGATGGAGGCGATCGCCGATTTCACCACCCTCGCCAGCCTGGCCGAGGCCCAGCGCGCCTTCACCCATTTCGAGCCGGTGGAGCTTTCGCCCGATCAATGAGCACCGGTGGGCGCTTCCTTAAGGCCGTATTCGCCGCGGCGGTCGTCCTGGCCGCCCTCGGCCGGACCGCCGCCAACGCCCAGGCGGACGCAGCCCCGCCCGTCGCCGATGCGGACCAGACCCGCCTGGCGCACCTGCCGCTGATCGAGGTCCCGACCGCGACAGCCACTGGCGACACCTTCGTGGTGCTCTATTCCGGCGACAGCGGCTGGTCGGCGACCGCGCGGGGCTTTTCCGCGGAGCTGGCGGCGGCCGGCCAGCCGGTGGTTGGCATAGACGCCCTGCGCTATTTCATGAGGCGGCGCTCGCCGCGGGCCGCGGCCGCCGACCTCACGACCGTCATCGTGCACTACGCGGCGACCTGGAACCGGCCCAGGGTGATTCTGGTCGGCTATTCCTTCGGCGCGGATTCGCTGCCGCTGATCGTCGAGCAACTTCCGGCGCAGGCGCGGACGCGGGTGCGGCTGATGGTGCTGATCTCGCCGGCCGATCGCGCCGACATGCTGTTCGACGGCCTCTCCTGGATCAATCTGACCCTGCCGGGCGCCCGGCCGCTGACGCCCGCGCTCTTGACCCTGGGTGCAATCCCGGCGGTCTGCATCCGCGCCGAGCACGACCCGCGCGCCGCCTGCGACCGCTTTCCGCCGCAGGTGATCACCAGCGTGCACCTGCCCGGCTTCCACCGCTATCATGGCCAGTACCAGGCGGTGGCGCGGATCATTCTGTCGTCAGCTGGTCTGGCCGCGCCGGACGCCGCTGCGCCGACGGAGCCACCAAACCCGCTCAGCCGCTGAAGCTGACCGGCGCGCCGTCGCTGTCCAGGAACTCGGTCAGATGGACGCCATGCTCTTCGTGCGGCGTCTTGGTGAAGGTGACGCCGGCGGCGGCCTTCGCATCGCAAAAGGCCTGGAAGTCGTCGTCGCGGAAGCCGACGACGGTGGTTCCGGCCAGATGCTCAGGCGTCGCGGGGTGGAGGGCCAGCGTGGTCGTCCCGGTGGCGAACTCGCTCCAGCCCGGCGTCGCGAACTTCAGGTCCAGTCCCAGCGTGTCGCGGTAGAAGGCGACCGCCCGGTCCATGTCGGCGACATATTTGATCGCATAGGTCATGCGCAGGCTCATCGTCGTCCCTCGATCGCTTCCTAAGAAGAGCCTAGCCAATCTAACCATCGCTCGGGTGGTGGGAAAGCCTCACGGTGCGACAGTGCGCCGCCTTGAGTCAGGGCCAAAAACCCTTGAAAAGCAGCGGGCTATTCAAGGTTCGGCGGCCGGGCATCCGTTGCGACGAACCTTCCTGTTGGGGAACAGGACCAAGGGCGCCCGGGGGTTTCCCCCGAGGCGCCCTTTGCTTGTCAGCCTGGGGCTTGTCCGACGCGGTCGTCAGATGGCGAACGTGACGACCGCATAGACCGCGCAGGCGGCAAGGATCAGGAAGACCGCCGCGCAGGTCCCGACGAAGAGAAACTCCCCGCGCTGGTCGGCGCCGTGTGAACTGCTGTCCTTGGCCATGACACTTGAGTCCGGTTCGGCCTCCCGATTTTCGGAAGGCTCAGTTGTGAGGCGCGGCGGAGGTCGCCCCGGCCGCGCGGCGCGCGGCGATGGCGGATTTGCAGGCGTCGGAAAGCTGGTCGTTGTGCGCCATCATGCACTGGCGCCGCGCGTCGCCGGGCGCCGCATCGGGGCACAGCTTGGCCATGTCGGCGCCGCAGGCCGCGCGCAGTCCGCCGCCGGGCGCGCCCTGGGCGAAGCTCGCGCTCGCCGCCGAGCTGGCGAGGACGAGGGCCAGGCCGAGGATGGTGAAGCGTTTCATTCGAAGTCTCCGAAAGGTCGGCGCGGACAATGGCGCCCTGGTGTTGCCCCGTTGTTTCACGAGGATTGCGCCGCGTTTCCGTCGCGCGACGATTGGCGCGGCCCGCGGCGCGGCTAGCCCTGGGTTCGGATAGCGACCGGCGGGTTTGTAATCATGAGCGGCTCGTCGCGTGCGGACTCGACAGCGTTGCGGACGGCTTCCACAAGCTTGGCGGCCGCGATCGGCTTGGACAGGTGCCCATCGGCGCCGGCCTCGGCCGAGGCCCTGGCATGTTCGGGCATGGCGTTGGCGGTCAGGGCCAGGATGGGCGTGCGCCGCGCGCCGGCGGCCTTTTCCCGTTCGCGGATCAGCCGGATGGCGGTGAGCCCGTCCATGACCGGCATCTGCATGTCCATGAGGATGAGGTCGAAATCGGCGGCCTCCGTAGCCTCGACGGCGGCCTGGCCGTTCTCGACGACAGTCAGGTCGACCCCGACCGCCTCCAGGATCAGCGCCACCACCTTGCGGTTGGTCGGGTGGTCCTCGGCCAGCAGCACCCTTGGGCTGTCCATCGGACCCTCTGGCCCGAGAACCGCCGATGTCGCCACCACTTGCGGGGCTGTGTTTTCACCGCGAGCCCGCGGCAGGTCGAGGGTGAGGATGAAGGCCGCGCCCTGGCCGGGCTGAGAGACCGCTTCCAGCGTCCCGCCCATGGCTTCGGCGATCGAGCGCGAAATGGCCAGGCCGAGGCCCGTGCCGCCGAACCGGCGGGTGATCGAGCCGTCGGCCTGTTCGAAGCGCTTGAACAGCTTGGCCCCAACGGCGGCGTCGAAGCCGATGCCGGTGTCGCGCACGATCAGGCGCAGGCTGACGGTCTCGATCGACCGCGTGGCCTCGACCTGCAGGCTGACCTTGCCCACGTCGGTGAACTTCACCGCGTTGGACAGCAGATTGGAGACGATCTGACGCAACCGGACCACATCGGCCGAGACCATGGCCTCGGCGGTCGGCGCGATCGAGGTCTCAAGCGCCAGGCCCTTCTCGGCCGCCTTGGGCTCGAACAGGGCGACGACCCCGCGCAGGGCGGCCGCCAGGTCGAAGACCTCGTTGGACAGCTCCAGCCGTCCGGCCTCGATGCGGGCGCTGTCCAGCACGTCGCCGAGCAGGCTCTCCAGCACGCCGGCGGAACTCTCGATCAGCCCGACCATTTCCCGCTGCTCCGGCTCGAGCCGGGTTCTGGCCAGCGCGCCGGCTATGCCCATGACGCCGTTGAGGGGGGTGCGGATCTCGTGGCTCATATTGGCGAGGAATTCGCTCTTGGCGCGGTTGGCCGCCTCGGCGGCGTTCAGCGCATTGGTCATGGCCCGTTCGGCGCGTTTCTCGCGATCGACGTTTCGGGCTACGCCGACGATCCGCTCGATATCGCCATTGCCCGCGCGCATCGCCTCGGCGGCGACGGCGACCCAGACGTGCGGCCCGTCGGGCCGCATCATCCGAACGACGACCCGGAACGGCGCTCCGGTCTCCATATGCTTGGCCCACATCGCGCCGACGATCGGGCGATCGGCCGGATGAATGGTGTTCCAGATATTGCCGGCGGTCTGCATGATGTCCGGCCTGGCGTCGCCGTAGATCGAGGCGACGGCGTCGGCCTGGACCTCCTTGCCGCGGAAATCGATCTCCCAGACACTGAGGTCGGCCATCTCATTGGCCAGTCTCAACCGATGCTCGGAGCGCTCGGACTTTTCCAGCGCCTCGACCATGTCGGTGATTTCCTGGACCATCACCAGGAGCCCACCGATCTCGCCCCTGGCGTCGCGCCAGGGGGTGATTTCCCACCTTATCCACCGGGCCACGCCGTCGGGACTGACGAAGCGCGCGCGGCTCATATGGGCGCCGAGGCCCCGCAGGCAGTGATCGCGGATCACCGTCCAGGCCTGCCGCGCCATGGGCGTGATGTCGGAGATCGGACGTCCGATCACCTCGCCTTCGACCCAGCTCGAGGCCCGTTCGCGCCACCGCGCGCTGGCGCGAACGATGTTGAGGTCCCGGTCGGTCATGGCCAGGGCCACCGGCGCGGTCTCGATGATCGCCGTCAGGTTCTGGGTCGCCGCGCGGGCCTCGACTTCCCGCTCGATGACCACGCTCAAGGCCTGGCGGCGTTCGCAATCCTCGGCGACCAAGGCGGCGAACTCGCTCAGCCGCTCGGCGAGGAAGGCGTCATAGGCCCTGGGCTTGCGGTCGACGACCGAGAGGACGCCGATGCAGACGCCGCTGGCCAGCCGGATCGGCGCGCCGGCGAAGAAGCGGAAATGATAGGAGCCGGTGACGAAGGGGTTGGTGTTGAACCGCTCGTCCTTGGACGCGTCCTCGACCCAGAGCGGCTTGCCCTGCGCGATCACGGTTTCGGTAAAGCTGTGCTGACGCGAGACGGCCGGCAGGACCTGGTCGCTGACCCCGGCCAGCCACAGGGTGTCGGCTTGCACGATTCCGATTTGCACCGTCGGCGCGGCGGCGATGCACTGGGTCAGCCGGGCGATCCGCTCAAAGCCGGGACGGGCCGCTTCCAGGTCGAGCGCCGCGATGGCGGCGAGCCGCTCGCGCTCTTCGGTTGGAAACTGACCTTCGGACATGGCGATTGGCTCGCGGACTCAACACTTTGAGCCCAAGACTTAGGCGCCGCGGATTAAATTTCCGTGCGCGGCGCGGCCGTTTCGTACAACCGGAGCGTAAATCAGCTCTCGGTAGCCGTAAGCAGCAGTTTGAGCGCCGCGCCCGCGAAGGCGAACATGTTGGCGCCGCGGTCGGCATCGCCGGTTTCCAGCGTCAGGGCGTGCTCGAACGGCCCCGAGACGGCCAGACAGCTGTGGCCGGCGGCGTCGCCATAGCCGTTGCCGGTCGGCCCGGCCGCGCCGGTCTCCGACAGGCCCCAGTCAGCGGCGAACTGTTCGCGCACCGTCCGCGCCAGCAAAAGCGCGTAAGGCTCGCTGGCCGAGCGCATGCCGGCGACCGCCTCGCGCGGAATGTCCAGAAGCCGCATCCGCGCCCGGCCGGTATAGACGACCGCGCCGCCCAGAAAATAGGCCGATGCCCCCGGAACGGCGAGCAGCGCCGCCGATATCAGGCCGCCGGCGGAGGACTCCGCCACCGCCACGGTCTGTTCCGAGGCTTTCAGCCGCTCGGCCAGGCGTCCGGCCAAGGCGGACAGTGTTTCGAAATCGGACAACTCAGCTCTCCCCGGTTAATTCGCCGTAAGACTTGCACTTGGCGCTTCTCGTCCAGCCACAATATTGGCAACCAACAGGGGCTAGACCGACTTCCGTTATGCCATGTCGGCCGGTCCGCCGGCCAGCGCCCAAGGATTTGCATGAAGCCCCGCCAGGACGAAGCCGTCGATCACTACCCCAATCGCGGCGAGAAGCTCGCCGACGGCCTGGTGCATGCGCTCGGCCTGTCGGCAGCGGGGGCGGGTGGCATTGTGCTGATCGTGCTCTCCGTCGTGACCGGCGGCGGCCCGGGCCTGGCGGCCGCCACCGGCCTCTATTCGCTCTGCCTGATCACCATGCTGGCCTGTTCGACGGCCTATAATCTGACCAAGCCCACCCGGGCGAGGCCTTTCCTGCGCCGACTGGACGAAGCGGCGATCTTCCTGATGATCGCCGGCTCCTACACCCCCTTCACCACCCAGCGGATGGAGGGCGCCTGGGCCATCAGCATGACGACCCTGGTCTGGGCCCTGGCGCTGGCGGGCGTGGCGGGCAAGCTCTTGACCTCGCGCCTGCCCGACTGGGTCTGGACCGTGGGTTACGTCGCCTTCGGCTGGGTCGCCCTGATCGCGCTTCGCCCGCTGATCCAGGGCGTGCCGGTCGTGGCGCTGGTGCTGCTGATCGCCGGCGGCCTGATCTATACGACCGGCGCGCTGATCTTCCACAGCCGCCTGCCCTACCGCCGCGCCATCTGGCACGGCTTCGTGGTCACCGCCGCGGGCGCCCACTACGCCGCGATCTGCGCGGGCGTCGTGTTCGCGACCACGCTCAAGGTCCAGTAAGCGCGTCCAGATCCTCCCCCGCGGGGGGAGGAACTAGATCAGTAGGCCCGCGCGACCAGGATTTCTTCCACGCCCGGTTCGCCGGTGAACAGGCACGGGCCGAAGGTCTTGGGCTGGGCCATGGGGGCGTTGCGGATGGTCAGGCGCAGGGTCTTCAGCCGCCGGGTGACCTCTTCCAGGGCCTCGCCGCTCGGCTTCGACCAGGCGCAGCGGACCCAGCCCTTGAAGGTCACATTGGCGTCCTCGTCCTCGGCGGCAGGGCCGAAGTGGGCGGCGAGTTGGTCGAAGGTGGCGATGTCGTCGCGGATGTTTTCGTACAGGCGCGCCTTGGCCTCGTCGAACATGCCCTGCTGGATGGCCGCCAGGCGCGCGGGGACCTCGGCGATGAAGGCGGCGCGCGCCTCGCTGACCGAGGCGACCTTCTCGCTCGCCCAGAGTTGGTCGCGGCGCATGAAGGTGACCTGGCCGCCAGCCGCGTCGCGCGGGCCGACCTCGACGATCAGCGGCGCGCCGCGACGCACCCAGTCCCAGCGCTTCTCGCCGGAGCGGCCGGGCTTGCGGTCGACCAGCACGCGGACAGGCGCCTTGAACGCGGTCAGCTCGGCGAGCTCCACCGCCAGGGCGTCGGCATAGGCCAGCACGGCCTCGTCCTCCGGCTTGTCGCGCAGGATCGGCACGATGACCACCTGGCGCGGCGCGATCGCCGGCGGCAGGCGCAGGCCGTCGTCGTCGCCGTGGGTCATGATCACCCCGCCGATCAGCCGGGTGGAAACGCCCCAGCTGGTGGTGTGGCAGAGCGTCAGTTCGCCGGTCTCGCTCTGGAAGCGGATGTTCTGGGCGCTGGCGAAGCTGGTGCCGAGATAGTGCGAGGTGCCGGCCTGCAGCGCCTTGCCGTCCTGCATCATGGCTTCGATCGAATAGGTGGCGTCGGCGCCGGGAAAGCGTTCGTTCTCCGGCTTCTCGCCGGCGATCACCGGCATGGCCAGGGTGCGCTCGGAAAAGTCGCGATACATTTCCAGGATCGACAGGGTCTCGGCCATGGCGTCGGCTTCAGTCGCGTGGGCGGTATGGCCCTCCTGCCAGAGGAATTCCGAGGTGCGCAGGAAGAGCCGCGTGCGCATCTCCCAGCGCACCACATTGGCCCATTGGTTGATCAAGAGCGGCAGGTCGCGATAGCTGCGGACCCAGCGGCTGAAGGCGTCGCCGATGATGGTCTCCGAGGTCGGCCGCACCACCAAAGGCTCTTCGAGCTCAGCTTCCGGATCGACCTGCAGCTTGCCGTCGATCACCGCCAGCCGGTGGTGGGTGACCACCGCCATCTCCTTGGCGAAGCCCTCGACGTGACTGGCCTCCTTGGCGATGAAGCTCAAGGGCACGAACAGCGGGAAATAGCAGTTCTGATGGCCGCTCGCCTTGATGCGGCGGTCGAGCTCGGCCTGGATCAGCTCCCAGACGCCATAGCCCCAGGGCTTGATGATCATCGAGCCGCGAACCGGGCTGTTCTCGGCCAGGTCGGCCTCGCGCACGACGGCCTGATACCAGTCGGCGAAATTGGCCTCGCGCGTTGCGTTCAATCCACGTTGCATGCCGCTTCGTGAAGCAGGAATTGACCGCCAAGGCCAGCCCCCGCGTCGCCAGACCGGTCAGGCGGCGAAGCCGGGATAGTAGCGGGCCATCATCCGATCGCGATAGGCGACCAGGTTGGGGTGCGCCTCGGCCGCGTCCCGGATCGGCGAGTCGAACAACGGGGCCAGCAGACCGGCGACGGCGCCGAAAACGCTGGCGTCGCTGCCGCTGGGCGCCTCGCCCATCAGATAGGGCTTGTCGCCGAGAATGCCGGCCAAAGCCGCCAGCGAGCGCCCGGCCTGGTCGGCAATCTCGGCCGGGCTGTGCCGACCAAGCCCATGGGCCTGGAGGTTGGCGATTGTGCCCTGCCGCGCGCGCGCTCGCACCTGATCGCGCACGGCGTCCGGCAAGGCGTCGAAGAAGTGCGTCGGGCCTTTGTCGAAATTCGCCTTGGTCGCCCAGCGCACGTGAAGAAGCGCCCAGTAGAGGTGATTCTCGACCATGCGCTCGACCGCCCAGGCCACCGCCTTCTGTTCGGCGCTCAGGCCGGCATCCAGGTCGATGCAATAGGTCTTCTCGACATAATCGCGGATGAAGACGGAGTCGGCGACCACGGTCCCGTCGTCGTCGAGATA
>CALAEG010000026.1 GCA_937890965.1 uncultured Caulobacteraceae bacterium
CGGCGCCGACGACCCGATGCCTTCGATCTCGACCCTGATGAGCGCCTCTTCGCCAGCGACCGGCGTCATCGTCCTGGGCGAGTCGAACGATCTGAGCCTCTACCGACATCTGCGCAACGCCGGTGTCGCCGAGTACATCTTCAAGCCTCTGGTCAGCGCCCTGGTCACCAAGGCCTGCGAGGGGATTCTCAATGGCGCGCACGAACGCGAGGGTGCGCCGCTCGGTGAGCTGATTACGGTGATGGGGGTGCGCGGCGGCGTGGGCGCCACCACCATCGCGGTCAGGACGGCCTGGGCGCTCGCCGCCCCGCCGCCGCGGCCGGTGGTCATGCTCGACCTTCAGCTGAGGTTCGGCGACGCGGCCTTGCAACTCGATGCGACGCCGAACGACGCCTTGCAGATCGCCTTGCAGGACGTCGAACGGGTCGATCCGCTGTTCATCGAACGGGGTGTCATCCACGTCGCCGATCATCTGGATCTGCTGGCGTCACTGGCCCCGGTGAACGTGCAGCCGGTGTTCAGCGAACCCGCTGTTCTTCTGCTCCTCGAACAACTGCAGCGTCGCTATCGCTACGTGGTGCTCGATGTTCCCGCCATGACCACGGGACTGATGCATCGCGCCCTACAGCTTCCCAGCACATTCATCCTTATCAGCGATGGTCGCCTGGTGTCCGCGCGGGAGGTCAGGCGATGGCGCGAGGCGCTCGGGCCCGACATTCCACACCGTTCGGTGCTGCACGTCCTCAACCGCCACGGCGCAGGCGGCGATCTGCCCATGGAGGACTTCGTCCGCGCCGCCGGCCAGGCGCCGGACGCGATCATTCCCTACGCGCGGGACATCGCCGTCGCGACCAACCTAGGAGTCCACGCCAGACCCGACTGCCCGGACCTGCAGCGCGGGCTCGCGCCCCTGCTTCAGCGCATCACCGGACAGCCGGCTGCCCATCCGAGCACCCTGCTCGCCCGCCTGTTCGGTTGATCACCGAGGAAAGTGCAAGCCGGCATGACACTCAACAGCGCTCCCGCCACCGACATCGTCCGGGACGAAGTGCTTCAGCGTATCGAGCCGGCCACCGCGATCCGCCTCGCCGAGGGAGAGCTCAGCGCCAGAATTGAGCAGTTCGTCGCTCAGATCGCCAACGAACGAAGACTGCTGCTCAATGTCGCCGAGCAGAAAGAACTGGCCGTCGACATCGTCAATGACATCGTGGGTCTGGGCCCGATCGAGGCGTTGCTGCGCGACGACAGCGTGGCCGACATCCTGGTCAACGGCCCGAAGAATATCTACGCCGAACGCCGGGGCAAGCTGGAGCTGACATCCCTGCGGTTCCGAAGCGACGCCCATGTGATGCACATCGCCCAGCGGATCGCCTCGTCGATCGGCCGTCGGGTCGATGAATCCAGCCCGATGCTGGACGCGCGCCTGCCCGACGGCAGCCGCGTGAACATCATCATCCCGCCGCTAAGCGTCAAAGGTCCCTGCATTTCGATCCGGAAGTTTTCCAAGGCTGTCGTCGATTTCTCGCGGTTCGTCGAGCTTGGAACCGTCTCGCCGCCGCTTGGCCGAGCCTTGGAAATCGCCGCCCGCTGCCGCCTCAACATCATCATTTCGGGCGGCACGGGATCGGGCAAAACCACGCTACTCAACGCGCTTTCGCGAATGATCGAATCGGACCAGCGGATCATTACCATTGAGGACACCGCCGAGCTGCAGCTGCAGCAACCCCACGTGCTCGCGCTCGAGACGCGCCCGCCGAACATCGAAGGACACGGGGAGGTCGTCCAGCGCGATCTGGTCCGCAACGCGCTGCGGATGCGCCCGGACAGGATCATTGTCGGAGAGGTCCGTGGCGCCGAAGCCTTCGACATGATGCAGGCGATGAACACCGGTCATAACGGCTCGATGTCGACGATCCACGCCAATTCCGCCCGTGACACCCTGGCCCGGCTCGAGAACCTCATCCTGATGGCCAACACCAGCCTGCCGGAGCGGGCGATCCGAGCCCAGATCGCCAGCGCCATCGACCTGATCGTGCAGACCGAACGCATGCGCGACGGCGCGCGCAGGGTCACCGAGGTCGTGGAAGTCTCACACATGGAAGGCGAAGTGATCGCGCTTACGCCGCTGTTCGAGTACCGCTTCCTGAGCGAGAATCCGGACGGCAGTCTGAACGGCTTGTTCGAGGCCATGCCGGCTCAGCCTCGCTTCCTCGGCCGCCTCGGTTACTACGGGCTCGCCGATGCTTTCCTCGAGACCTTGAACCCGCAGAAGGCGAAGGCCGCTTGATCGCGCCGATCATCCTGCTGCTCGGACTCTTCCTTGGCCTTCTCGCGGTGCTCGCCGCCGTGCGCGCCGGGATCGCCGCGCGGGCGGCGATCGAGACTCGGTTGGCCCTGGTCGCCGCGGGCGCCAACACGCGTCCGCCTCAAAGATCGACCGCGCCGTTTCTTGGGGCGGCGCGCCGCGCCTACGATCTGATCCAGCACCTGTTCGCACTTGGCATCTCACGCCGATGGGGGATGAGGGTCTCGCCGCTGTCCCTGTTCCTCAGCGCTCTGCTCGGCGGCGCCTCGATATGGTTCCTGGCCCACTCTGTGCTGAGGTCGCCCGTCTGGCTTTCCCTGATCTTGACGGCGGCGGCCATGGCGGCGACGCCGCGGATCGTGATCCGCCTCGAACAGCGCAGAATGGAAACGCACTTCCTGGAGCAGTTTCCAGACGCCGTCGACATGGTGGTCCGCGCCCTTCGCGCCGGCGTGCCGCTGACCGCGGCCGTGCGCGCCGTCGCCACCGAAGCCGCGCCGCCGGTTGACGCGGTGTTTGCGGGTCTCGCCGACCAGACCGAGATCGGGGTGCCTCTGGACGAGGCGCTCGCCAAGACGGCGCAGTGGATCCGGCTGCCCGACTTCCGCTTCTTCGCCGTGGCCGTCGCGCTGCAGTACGCCACCGGCGGCAATCTGGCGGCCACGCTCGAATCACTCTCCGAAGTTGTGCGTAGGCGCCGGGTCATGCGCCTGAAGGCCAAGGCGGTTTCCGCCGAGGTGCGCCTGTCGGCCTATATCCTCAGCGCCTTGCCGTTCCTAGTGGTCGGCGCGCTCCTGATTGTCAGTCCCAACTACCTGAAACCGATGATCGCCGACCGCCGGGGGAACTGGATTCTGGGCGCTGCGGTCGGCATCATGCTCACGGGCCTATTCGTCATGCGCAACATGATGAACAGCGTCTCGATCGACTAACAAGGGATTGCTGACCCATGCTCTCCCTGGCAGTCGTCGTCTTCGCCGCGACGTTCACCGTCGAACTCATCCTGATCTTCGCCGGCTTCCGGTGGCTCGGCTATCGCGCCGCCCGCGCCAGGATGGGCCTCGCGGTTCCTGCGCTGCTGAGCGTCGATGATGCGGCGCTGGACGTGCGGGGGCGACGCGATACGAGCTTCCTGCGCTATCCGGCCAGCAAGTTGCACGAACGCGAAATGCGCGAGGTCGTCAGTGCGTTCATGCGCTTCAGGATCGCACCGCGCCGCGCCCGCCTCGCTCTCAGGATCGCGGAAGTTGGGTCAGCGACGCTGCTCGCCGCCGTTGCCGTCCTGGTCGCGCAGCGGATGTTCCATTCCGGTGGATTGGTCTGGATGGTTCTCCCCTTCGCCCTCGTTGGCGCGGGGTCCGGCTGGTGCATGCCGATGCTGCTGGCGCACCACGCGGCCGATCGTCGGGCCGCCGCCGTCGCCCGGGGCTTGCCCGAGGCGCTCGAATTGCTGGTCGTCTGCGTGGAGGCGGGGCTCTCGCTGGAGAACGGACTGTTGCGCATCACCGAAGCGCTCAGAGTCACCGAGCCGCTACTTGCCGAGGAACTTGCGATGACCGCGGCCGACTTGAGGGTGCTGGCCAACATCGACGAGGGGCTGCTCAACCTGGCCACGCGCGTCGACCTGCCCGACGTACATTCGGTGGTAATGATCCTTTCTCAGGCGCTGCGGTACGGGACGCCGTTGGCGGACTCCCTGCGATCAGCGGCGGCGACCATGCGCGACGAGGCGCTGATCAAGCTTGAGGAACGGGGTAACCGCCTGCCGACGCTGCTCACCTTGCCTATGATGCTGCTGATCTTCCCAACCATCTTCCTGATCGTCGTCGGCCCAGCCGCGCTCAACGCCCTCGACGCCTTCGCGCGCTGGTGAGAGGGGCTTGGAAGCGCCGTGATCTCAGGCAAGCCTGCCGGACAAGGTCAACGTCCGCCTTGGGTCGGAAGCGGACATTGTCCAGCGGCCCGCAAACCCGACCTTGGCGTCGCCGCCAAGGCCATGCCGCTTTAGACCGGCCAGTTGTCGATCAGCCGGGTCTTGCCCAGCCGCGCGGC
Source organism: uncultured Caulobacteraceae bacterium (assembly GCA_937890965.1). Taxonomy (GTDB): domain Bacteria; phylum Pseudomonadota; class Alphaproteobacteria; order Caulobacterales; family Caulobacteraceae; genus Poindextera. The sequence goes on from CALAEG010000026.1 coordinate 4,358, forward strand.
CACGAAGACGCGGGCGGGCGCGGCGGTGGGGCCCGGGCCCAGGCGGGCGAGATCGTCGGCGCCGCGGACTTCCAGATAGTCGATCTGCCGGATGCCGGCCTTCGCGAGGGCAGCTAGCGCGCGGGCCTCAACCGCGGCCACGGCCTCGCCGCCGCGCACCGACTGGGCGGCGGCCTTGATCACCAAGTTGAGCTTGCCGGCGACCGCCCGTTCATCTGGTGAAAGGTAGGCGTTGCGCGAGGAGAGCGCCAAGCCGTCGGTGTCCCT
>CALAEG010000027.1 GCA_937890965.1 uncultured Caulobacteraceae bacterium
TGGCCTCGCCGGCGGCGGCGGCCAGGTCGGCGGCGCGGGCGGCCAGCGCGGCCTCGGCCTCGCGGACCTGGGTTTCGGCCAGGTCGGAGGCCTCGCCAACCATGCGCGCCTGACTGGCGATGGCCTCGGTGATGGAGGCGGCGCGGGTGTCCAGGGCGGAGGTCAGGCCCTCCATCTTCTCCCGCTCGCCGGCCAGGCTCTCGGTCAGGGCGCCGGCGGCGCGGCTGGATCCGCTGGCCGCCTCGACCAGCCGCTCGCTTTCGGCGGCCAGGGCTTCGCGCAGGGAGGTAAGCTGGTTTTGCGCCTGGGCGGCGGCTTCGCTGGCCCGCTGGATTTCCTGCCGCACCGCGTCTACCGCCGATCCGGCCCCGCGGGCGGCCAGGGCCGCGGGCGCGAGCAGGCTCTCGGCCAGGGCGCGCGCGCGTCGGGTCTCGGCGGCCAGGGCGCGGCCTTGCTGGACCAGATAGGCGGCGATCCAGATCAGCACGATGGGCCCGAGGCCCAAGAGGGCGGCGGAGGCGATCCCCAGGCTGTTGGTCTGCAGGGCTGAGACCGCGCGCGGATTGGCGACGGCATAGAGGGTCGGGCCAAGCGCCCAGAGCGCCGAGACCAGGGCGGCCGCCAGATAGACCGGCCAGGCGTGGGGCGGCGAGGCCGCCGGCGGCCCGGCGGCCTCGAAATGCGGATTCAGCGGCGCCAGTTCGGCCGCGGGCTGAGCGCTGGTCAGCGGAGCGTGATTCGCCGCCGGCTCGAGCTCGAAGTCCTCGCGCGTCTCGGCGAGCACCACGGGCGGCGGCTGGGTTCTCGAAAGATCGAACGGTTGCGCCCGGTTGCCCTTCATCGGCGACGGCGATCCTTAAACTACGCGGCGGGCAAATCTCGAAGGCGATGCCGCGCCCCGCCCGGACGTTCGCGCATCAGGCGAAAACTACCGGGGAAAGGCCGGCGCGGAAAGCCGCTTTCGCCGGTGCGGCGATGCATCACGCGTCGATCGGCCCGGTCCGGACCGAGGGCGACGGTCTCCAACCCCTTAAGAATCCTCGAAACGGGCGCGTGACATAATCATCTTTATACAGACCATTATGAACTTCGGTGGCGAAATATGGCGCCGCTTTTCCGCCATAGTCATCGAAGCTAGTCCCGATTGTCACTAAACTGACAAGTCCGCTCACTATGCACTGTCCCACCGACAGCGGCCGAACCGGCCGTCTATCAATGAGGACATCGGATGTTGAAACGACTCACAGCGGTCGCCTGCGCGGCGCTCGCGCTTGGCGCGGCTGGCGCGGCGAAGGCCGACATCTCGGGCGCGGGAGCGACCTTCCCGGCGCCAGTCTACGCCAAGTGGGCGGAGACCTATAAGGCCCAGACCCACAGCCAGCTGAACTATCAGGCGATCGGCTCCGGCGGCGGCATCAAGCAGATCGAAGCCAAGACCGTCGATTTCGGCGCTTCCGACAAGCCGCTGAAGCCCGACGTGTTGGCGGCGAACGGCCTGATGCAGTTTCCGACGGTGGTCGGCGGCGTTGTGCCGATCATGAACCTGCCGGGCATCAAGCCGGGCCAGATCCACATGACCGGCGCGGTGCTTGGCAGCATCTACCTGGGTGAGATCAAGAAGTGGAACGACCCGCAGATCGCCGCGCTCAATCGCGGCGTGCCGCTGCCCAACCTGCCGATCACCGTTGTGCACCGGTCGGACGGCTCGGGCACCAGCTTCCTGTTCACCACCTATCTATCGATGAAGAACCCCACCTGGTCATCCAAGGTTGGCGGCAACGACTCGGTGCAATGGCCGACCGGCCTTGGCGGCAAGGGCAATGACGGCGTCGCCGCCTTCGTCAAGCAGACGCTGGGTTCCATCGGCTATGTCGAATACGCCTACGCCAAGCAGAACCACATGACCTACGCCCTGATGCAGAACAAGCAGGGGGCCTTCGTGTCGCCGGACGCCAACAATTTCGCCGCCGCCGCGGGGCATGGCGACTGGTCGAAGGCTCCGGGCTTCTATCTCCTGCTGCTCGATCAACCCGGCGCGGCCTCCTGGCCGATCACCGGCGCGACCTTCATTCTCATGCACACCCAGCAGGCCAACGCCGATACGGGCGCCTCGGTGCTGAAGTTCTTCGACTGGGCGTACAAGAACGGCGACGCCGCCGCGGCCTCGCTCGACTATGTCACCCTGCCGGCGCCTGTGAAGGCCATGGTCCGCAAGGCCTGGGTGGCCCAGGTCAAGGGTCCGAACGGCCAACCGGTCTACGTCAGTCACTAAGCGTTCGAGCGACAACAACTGCGACGGAGGCCGGGCTCGCCTGGCCTCCGTCAGTCTTGTGTAAGGACCCATGAGCGTCACCGACCTGGCCATTACCGATCGACCACGGCCCAAGGGCGCGGCCTTCGATCCGGTCTTCAAATGGGTCTGCGCGGCGGCCGCGACCACGCTGTTGGCCGCCCTGACCGGGATCGTCGTGCTGCTGGCTATCGGCGGCTGGCCCGCCCTGTCGAAATTCGGCCTGAGCTTCTTCACCTCCACCGACTGGAACCCGGTCACCGACGTGTTCGGCGGCGAGGGACCCATCGTCGGCACCCTGGTCACCTCGTTCATGGCGCTGCTGTTCTCGCTGCCGATCGCGTTCGGGGTGGCGGTTTTCCTGGTCGAGTTCTGTCCGCGCATCCTGCGCCGGCCCATCGGCGTCGCGGTCGAGCTCTTGGCCGGCGTGCCCTCCATCGTCTACGGCATGTGGGGCCTGTTCGTGTTCGCCCCCTTCTTCGCCACCTATGTCGAGGTGCCGGCCATGTCGGCCGCCCAGCCGGGCTCGCTTTTGGAGATGCTGACGCAAGGGGTGCCCAACGGCGCCAACATCCTGACCGCCTCCATCGTGCTGGCGATCATGATCCTGCCCTATATGGCGGCGGTCTTGCGCGAACTCTTCCTCACCGTGCCCGTACAGCTGCGCGAAAGCGGCTACGGCATGGGTTCGACCACGCTCGAGGTGGTGACCTCGATCACCTTGCCCTATGTGCGGCGCAGCGCCGTCGGCGCGGTCATGCTCGGGCTTGGTCGGGCGCTGGGCGAGACCATGGCGGTGACCTTCATCATCGGCAATTCCCACACCCTGCCCAAGTCGTTCTTCGATTCCGGCTCGACCATCGCCTCGACCATCGCCAACGAGTTCAATGAGGCCACCACGCCCATGTACACCTCGGCCCTGATCGCCCTGGGCTTTGTGCTCTTCCTGATCAGCTTCGTCGTACTGGCCATCGCCCGGGCCCTGCTCGGCTCCGAGAAGGCCGTCTGATGGCCTCGTTTCGCAGAGCAAGACGTTCGGTGGCCAGCGGCGCCTTCACCGGCTTCTGCTGGGTGGTGACCGGGGTGGCGCTGGCGGCGCTGGCGCTGATCCTCTGGTCGCTGCTGGTCAAGGGCATTGGCGGCATCGACCAGAACACCTTCACCATGGATACCCCCGCCGCCGGCTCTGTCGGCGGCCTGCGCAACGCCATCGTCGGCTCGGTCATCATGTGCGCCATGGCCATGGTGATCGCGGTCGTGGTCGGCGTGCTCGCCGGAACCTGGCTCGCCGAGTACGGGCGAAACAGCGTCTATGCCAACCTGGTCAGGTTCCTGAACGACATCCTGCTGTCGGCGCCGTCGGTGCTCATCGGCCTTTTTGTCTACGAGTTCATGGTCGCGCCCTTCCATGGCTTCTCGGCCATCGCCGGGGCGTTCGCGCTCGCCCTGATCGCGGTGCCCATCATCACCCGCACCACCGAGGATGTGCTGAAGCTGCAGCCGACCGCCCTGCGCGAGGCCGGCATGGCGCTGGGCACGCCGCACTGGAGCGCCATCCGCCAGATCCTGTGGAAATCGGCGGGCAGCGGCATCCTCACCGGCGGCCTTCTGGCCTTCGCGCGGATCAGCGGCGAGACCGCGCCCCTGCTCTTCACCTCGCTCAACGAACAGTTTCTCAACTTCAACCTGACCAAGGAAATGGCCAGCCTGCCGGTGGTGATCTTCAACGACGCACTCAGCGCCTATGACGATCTCGTCCGGCTGGCCTGGGCCGGCGCGCTGATCATTGCGGTCGCGGTGCTGGGAACCAATGTCCTGGCTCGCATCATCACCCGGGAGCGTCATCCCTCATGAACGCCGTCAATACCGATGACGCCGAAGTCTATGAGCAGTACACCGCCCAGATCGCGCCCGACACGATCAAGCTGCAGACGCGCAACCTGGATTTCTTCTACGGCAAGAACCAGGCGCTGCATTCGGTCACCCTGCCGGTGATCAATAAGGGCGTCACCGCCCTGATCGGCCCGTCGGGCTGCGGCAAGTCGACCCTGCTGCGGGCCATGAACCGCATCTACGGCCTCTATCCGGGCCAGCGCGCCGCCGGCGAGATCATGCTGGACGGCCAGAACATCCTCGACAAGAAGGTGGACGTCGCCACGCTGCGCTCGCGCGTCGGCATGGTGTTCCAGAAGCCGACGCCGTTTCCGATGTCGATCCACGACAATGTCGCCTTCGGGGTCCGCCTCTATGAAGGCCTGAACCGCGCCGAGATGGAGCAGCGGGTCGAGGAATCCCTGCGCAAGGCGGCGCTGTGGGACGAGGTCAAGGACAAGCTGCGCCATTCGGGCCTGAGCCTGTCGGGCGGCCAGCAGCAGCGGCTGTGCGTCGCGCGCGGCATCGCGGTCAGGCCGGAGGTCTTGCTGCTCGACGAGCCGGCCTCGGCGCTCGACCCGGTCTCGACCGCCAAGCTCGAGGAGACCATCGTCGAGCTGAAGAAGGACTATACGATCGTCATCGTCACCCACAATCTGCAGCAGGCCACGCGGGTTTCGGACAACACCGGCTTCATGTTCTTAGGCAGGCTGATCGAGTTCGCGCCGACCGCCGAGCTGTTCAGCGCGCCCAAGGCCAAGCGCACCGCCGACTACATCGGCGGCCGCTTCGGGTGATCTCGGATACCGCCGCCCTAGATCACGATGATTTTGGATTGAAGCAATCCAAAATCATGAACGTGATCGATTCCTGAGGGTTAGAGCGGGTTGCGGGCGGAAAACCGCTTCGCACTTTTCCTCAGCCCGCTCTAGCAGGGGTGGGTGCTTCTGCCGATCTGATGGCCGATCACGGCGCCGGCGCCCGCGCCGATGATGGTGCCGCCCGCGCGGCCGTGCCCAATCGCATTGCCGAGCAAGCCCCCGGCGACGGCGCCAATGACGGTGCCGGCGACGGCATGTTGATGCTGGTTCACGCGGCAGCGGTAATAGTGGTGGCCATGATACCAATAGCCGTTCGGCTGCGCCGATACCGGCGTCGCCAGGGCCACCGCCATTGCAGCCGCAACGCCAAGGCCTGCTCCAAGTCCGCGCATAGGAAATCTCCGTTTCACACGATCGGCGCCAAACAAAAAGAACGCGTCAGAAGCTTAGCTGTTCCACGTTCCGGATAAGACGGCGCCGAGGCTCTGTATCCAGCGCCTGGCATGGCGGGCCCGCGATTAATCGGGCGTGAACAGGCCCATCAGGCTCGGCCGCACATAGAGCCGCTCGACCGCATCGGCGTCGTCGCCCGGGAGCCAGGGGCGCAGATAGGCCGAGGAGTTGACCATGGCCATCACCGTCTGGGCGGCGATCAGCGGATCGACCGGACGGATCGAGCCGTCGACGATGCCGTCGCTGATCATGGCGGCGAAGCGGAAGGTGGCCTGCTGGAAGCGCGCGCCCATCGGCTGGCGAAGCTCCGGCGGCAGGGCGGCGAAGGCGTAGCTGCGCAGCATGCGGCCGCGGCTGGCGGTGGCCTGGTAGAGGGCCAGCGCCGTGGCCGAGGCGCACAGCCGCGTCCAGCCGTCGCCGGCATGGGGACGGGTCTGGCCCTCGCGCAGTATGTCCAGGGTGCGCTCGAAACAGGCCAGGATGAGGTCGTCCTTGTCGGTGTTGTGATAGTAGAACGATCCCTTGGTGACGTTCAGCCGCGCCGAGATCTTGTCGACCGAGGCGCCGTGATAGCCCTGTTCGTTGATGAGCTCGGTGGCGGCGATCAGGAAGCGCTCGCGCGACGGCTCGGCGGCCGGCGCGACGGGAACGTCCAGCTCGGCCCGCTCCAGCGGCGGCCAGCCGTGGCCGGGGCGGGCAAGGCCGCCGATCAGCACGTCGGCCAGCCGCTCGGCGGCGCGCGCATAGTCTTGCGGCTCGTAGAGGTCGAGCCAGCTGGCGGTCCAGCCAAGCTGTTCGATCAGCAGCCGCGCGTAGAGGCCACGCCTTTGGCTGTTCAGCCAGGGCAGGGCCGGCGAGGCGAACAGATCGGCCAGCCGGTCGAACATCCGCCGATAAGCCCCGAGCAGATGGGTGAGGTTCGGCTGCGGAACCATACGGATCTCGGAAAACTCCGCCAGCGCCGGCGCTTCGCCCAGCCGCGCCAGCCGCTGGACCTCGATATGGCCGGCGATGAAGCGGGCGAGCCGCGCCGGCGGCCCCTCGGCCAAGGCGGCGTCGGCGATCAGGACGTCAAATCGGTCGATCGCGGCAAGCAGGCAGGCGGCGAGCAGATCGCGCCGGCGCTTGAAATAATAGGTCAGGCTCACTGGGTGCAGGCCCAGCCGCTGGGCCACCAGGGCGACGGTGAAGCCGCGCGAGCCCTGGTTGTTCAGAACCTCGGCCGCGGCGGCCAGGATTTCCTCGCGCCTGGCCGAGTAGCGGGTCGGCGCGGCTTCGAACAGGGCGGATTCGGTCAAGGCGCGGGGCTCCGCATCGCCTAAGTCTCGTGCCGCGCGGCGCAGGCGTCGTCAAGCTTGCCTCCCGGCCGGGACGACCGCATTCCGCGAATGGCCGGGCCTTTGACCGATAAATCGGCTATTCGGCGGGACCGATGGACCAGCGCGCCCCAGCCTCAGTATCGACCGCCAGCCCCATCGCGGGAGAAGCCGACGCGATCATTTCCGTTCGCGGCCTGACCAAGGTCTATGGATCGGGCTTTCGCGCCCTCGACGACATCGATCTGGAGATCAGGCCGGGCGAGATCTTCGCGCTGCTGGGCCCCAACGGCGCCGGCAAGACCACCCTGATCAGCATCATATGCGGGATCGTCAATCCGACCTCCGGCGCGATCACGGCCGGCGGCCACGACGTCATCAAGGACTATCGCGCCGCGCGGTCGGCGATCGGCCTGGTGCCGCAGGAGCTGTTCACCGACGCCTTCGAGACGGTCTGGGCCACGGTCAATTTCAGCCGCGGCCTGTTCGGCAAGGCGCCGGACCGGGCCCATATCGAAAAGGTGCTGCGCGACCTTTCCTTGTGGGACAAGAAGGACGCCAAGATCATGGACCTCTCCGGCGGCATGAAGCGCCGGGTGATGATCGCCAAGGCCCTGGCGCACGAGCCCCGCATCCTCTTCCTCGACGAGCCCACCGCCGGCGTCGACGTCGAACTGCGGCGCGACATGTGGGAGATGGTCCGCGGCCTTCGCGCCACCGGCGTGACCATCATCCTCACCACCCACTATATCGAAGAGGCCGAGGAGATGGCCGACCGGATCGGGGTGATGACCAAGGGCAGGATCATCCTGGTCGAGGACAAGGCCGTGCTCATGCAAAAGCTGGGCAAGCGGCAGCTGACCTTGCATCTGCAGACGCCGCTGGCCGCCATTCCCGACAGTCTCAGCGCCTATGCGCTGGAGCTCGCCGGGGAGGGCAGCCAGCTGATCTACAGTTTCGACGCCCAGAGCGACCGCACCGGCATCGCCGAACTGATGCGCCAGCTGAGCGCGCTTGGCATCGATTTCCGCGACTTGAAGACCACCGAAAGCTCGCTCGAAGACATCTTCGTCAGCCTGGTGAGGGCCGGGCGATGAACCTCTACGGCGTGCGCGCCATCTACTGGTTCGAGCTGTCGCGCTGGTTCCGCACCCTGTCGCAGAGCATCCTGTCGCCGGTGATCTCGACCTCGCTCTATTTCGTGGTGTTCGGCTCGGCGATCGGCTCGCGGATGAAGTCGATCGACGGGGTCAGCTACGGTGCCTTCATCGTGCCGGGGCTGCTCATGCTGTCGCTGCTGACCGAGAGCCTCTCCAACGCCTCCTTCGGCATCCACATGCCCAAGTGGTCGGGGACCATCTACGAACTGCTCTCGGCGCCGGTCTCCTGGATCGAGACCGTGCTCGGCTATGTCGGGGCGGCGGCGACCAAGTCGATCCTGCTCGGCCTGATCATCCTGGTCACGGCGCGGCTGTTCGTGCCGTTCCACATCGCCCATCCGGTCTGGATGGCAGGCTTCCTGGTGCTGACCGCGATCACCTTCAGCCTGTTCGGCTTCATTATCGGGGTCTGGGCCGATAGCTTCGAAAAGCTGCAGATCGTGCCGATCCTGATCATCACCCCGCTGACCTTCCTGGGCGGCAGCTTCTATTCGATCAGCATGCTGCCGCCGCTGTGGCGCAAGATCACCCTGTTCAACCCGGTGGTCTATCTGGTCAGCGGCTTTCGCTGGAGCTTCTACGGCATCTCCGATGTGGGCGTGGGCCTTAGCCTGGCCATGACCCTGGTCTTCATGACCATCTGCCTTTTCCTCGTCTGGCTGATCTTCAAGACCGGATACCGGCTGAAGACCTGAGGAACCGGCGGCGCTGCTCGGGGTTGAATCCCGAACAGTCAGGGAGACATCCGATGGCGACCAACAAGGCAGGCGGCGTCCAGGGCGAAGGCGACTACTTCTCGGCGAAGAAGTTCGAC
>CALAEG010000028.1 GCA_937890965.1 uncultured Caulobacteraceae bacterium
GTCGGGGTCGGCGTGGGTGTTGGCGTAGGCGTCGGGGTCGGCGTGGGTGTTGGAGTCGGCGTAGGCGTCGGGGTCGGGGTGGGCGTTGGGGTGGGCGTTGGCGTCACGGCCAGGACCAGTGTGGTCGCCTGTGGGCCGACGGTGACCGTGGAGGTGTCGACCCCCGTCGGCGGTCCGAGGCCGGTCGTGGCGTCGAAGGTCCCGGTCTCGCTGGCGTAGGTCAGCAGGGTGTAGGTCTTCGGCAGGTAGCTGCCCGGTGCGAACACCAGCGACAGGGTCCCGGCCAGAGTCGCGGTCCCGGTGATGTCGAGCTCCGACGAACTGGCCTGGCTGACCGCCATCAGCAGGGTTCCGCCGGCGCCCTGGATGTAGTTGCCGTTGATCGTCCGCGCGCCGGTATTGTTCAGCTTCAGGATGGCGTCGTTGGTGAAGGCGTCGAACACCGTCAAGTCGTTGGCCAGCGTCAGCGTGCCGCTGTCGAGATTGACAGCGTCGGCGTCGATCGGCCCGCCGGTGGTGAAGTTTCCACCGGCGCCCAGATTGAAATTGACCGTGCCCGCGTTGGCGCCGTTGGCGGTCGTATTGCCGTTGATCGCGCCATTGATCGCGCCGCCGGTGACATTCAGCGTGTCGCCATGGGCCGACAACAGGATGTCGCCGTTGATGGACCCACCGGCCTGGGTGAGCGTCGAGGCCCCCGTGGCCTGACTGTAGTCGATGGCCGTGCCGGCGCCGGTGATCACCCCGGTATTGGTCAGGTTCACCCCGGCGGCGATGGTGCTCAGGTTCCCCTCGCCCACCTTGATCGCCGCGGTGGTATCGGAGGTCACGTTGCCTGTGATTGATACGGTCTTCCCGACCGTTCCGTTGACATAGACCGCCGCGACTAGGTTACCGCCGGGCCGCTGCTCGAGGCCCGACAGCTGACCGCTCACGGTTCCGGGGACCCCGACCGTCTCGACGCCCACCGTCGGCGCGCCCTCGTCGATGAGGATCCCGTAGCCGTTCGGCGAATGGATCGTGCGGCCCGAGGCCAGGCTGAGATTGCCCGTGACATTGCCGAACACCGCCAGCGCGCTGCCGCCCGTCGCGGTCGAGACAAGGTCCCCGCCGGCGGCTGGGAAGAGCACGTCGCCGCCGACATTGCCGACGATATCGATCCCGTCGCCGGTCACGGCGGTGAGCGTTCCGCCGTCGGTCACATCGCCAAGCACCGAGCCGCCGATGCGGATGGCGTCCACCGGCCCGGTGGTGGCGTTGCCGGTCGAGGTGATATTGCCGGTGTTCGACAGGTTGCCGTGCACGGTGCCGACGATGTCGAAGCCCCAGACCGAGGCGGTGACATTACCCTCGTTGCTGAGGTCGCCGCCGACATCCGAGCCGGACGCGCCGCCGACGATCAGGGCCGATCCGCCATTGGCCGTCAGCACGCCGGACGCGGTGTTGTCGAAGCTCTTGCCGATCGGGTCGCCGATATAGAGGTCGTCGGTCGAGCTGATCGCGCCGCTGTTGATGACAGAGCCGGCGACGTTTCCGGTCAGGATGCCGATGCCGGGGCCAGAGATCAGGCCCGCATTGGTGACATTGCCGCCGACGTCCGCGACGCGGAATCCGCCCCCGAACACCGTGCCGGGCGACACGAAGGTTGTGACCACCACGCCCGTCGCGGTGTTGGTCAGGTTGCCGCCGATCGAGCCGGAGACCAGTCCGAACTCGAAGCTGGTCATGTTGCCGGGATTGATGACCTGGCCGCCGACCGTGGTCAGCTGCACCGCCTGGCTGGTGGTGTCGATCAGGCCGGAATTGGAGAAATTGCCGCCGATCGCCCGGACGTTGACCCCGGTCTGGCCAAAGATCCCGCCCGAATTGATCAGGTCGCCCCGGATCGGGAGGGCCGAGACGATGCCATTGCTTTCGGTAAAGGCGGCGGAGGTCGTGGTGATCGTGCCGCTGTTGTCGATGCCGGCGATCGAGACATTGCCGTTGATCGGCCCGTTGACGAAAATGCCGTTGTTGACCGCGGTGATGTTGCCGCCGTTGGTGATCTGCCCCGAGAAGTTTCCCTGGACCAGAATCGCGAAGTCGCTCGGCCCTTCGATGCTTCGAGATGTTGCCCGGCTGCGCCTCCAGCGAAAAGCCATTGCCGATATAGATGCCTTCGCTAGGCGAGGTCAGGTTGGCGGTATTGGTCAGATTGCCGCCAACGCCGCCCATGATCGTGATGACCGGCGCAGCCTCGTTGGCCGACCCAAGATTGTTCAGGTCGCCGCCGACACTTCCCTGGACGAACACGGCCGTCCCGTTGCCGGCGTAGCCGCCGTCATAGGTCAGCGAGCCGCCGATGCCGCCGGCCCCCATGTTGAAGCCGCTCGCCGCCGCCAGGGTCCCGCCGAGGCTGACATTGCCGGTCACCGATCCATTGACCTGGATCGCCGCATCGACGGTCGTGGTGACGTTGCCGGTGGTGATCAGGTCGCCGCCGACATTGCCCGTGACGAAAATGCCCCAGGAATGGGCGCTGACGTTCCCGGAATTGTTCAAGGTCCCGGCCAGATTGCCGCCGACATTGATCCCGCGATCCGCGCCGGTGATGGCGCCGGTATTGGTCAGGTTGCCGCCGAGGTCGCCGCCGGACAGCCCCGAGCCGGACGGCGGCGTGACGTTGAAACCGGTGCCCTTGGTCGCGACGATCGTGCCGCTGTTGGTGACGTTGCCGTGCACACCGGTGACGGTGATGCCGTTGGTGGCGCCCTTGACCGCGCCCGAATTGCTCAGATTGCCGTCGATGACGTTGGCGTAGACGCCATAGACGCCGCCGGTGATGTTGCCGCTGTTGACCAGGTCACCAGCCACCGACCCGGCGTCGGTGTTTCCGAGCCCGGTGATAAAGAACAGCGAGCCGCCGGCGTTGAACAGGCTGAGTCCGGCCTGGATGCCCACTAGGCTGGCGGTGATATTGCCCGAATTGGCGACCCCGGCGACGTTGCCGACCACCACCATGCCGTTGCCGGCGTTGCTGGCGATGACCCCGGCGTTGGTCAGGGTCCCGCTGATGTTGCCGGCGACATTGACGCCGTCGACGCCGGCGCCGATCACCCCCTCATTGCTGATATTGCCAGCGATGGAGCCGGTCGCGTGGACGCCGTAGCCGCTGGTCGTTCCGACCGCGCTCAGATTGCCGCCGAGGGCGTTGTCGATGGACCCGCCGCTGGCGTTGGTGACGCCGATGGCGGCGCCAGCGCCGGTGTTCTGGATCAGGCCCTGGTTGATGACCCCCGCGCCGGCGCCGGAGACGTTCACCGTCTGGTCGGCGGCGCTGCTGGTGATGTTGCCGGCATTGGTCAGGACGTCGCCGGGACCGGAGACGTTATAGGCGTCGGTCGCGCCGGTGGTCAGCGTCCAGCCGGAGCCGACGCTGCCAGCCGTGCCCGCGCCGGTCAGGGTTTGCGGCGTCGTACAGGTCGAGCCCGGACCGGTGATCTGGCCATCGCCCGAGGCGCAGTCCGCCAGCGCGGGCGCGGCCAGGGCGCTCAGGACACAGAGCGAACCGCTCAGAAGCAGGGTTTGACGATAATGCGTACGCCAGGCGACGCTATTCAACTTCGGCCCCAACTCATACCCCATCGACAGCCTCAAGGCTTGACGGGCCGTCGCCGACGCCAAGCCTTCCCATCGCCTAGGGTGAGCGCTCGCGCCTTTGCGCGCATAACGCATTTGTACTATGCGGCGCGGTCTTTCCCGGCCGCCGGTTCGAACGCGGCGTCGTAAACCAGGTCCAGAAAATCGCTATAGTAACGCGCAGACATCCAACCGCACGGTCCCGTCGCGCTTAGAACAGCCGACTTTCCCTTGTCCGGTAAGCGTTTTCGACGGATCGTCCTATAAGGGATCAGCGCTTGTGTCGGCTGCCGACGCTTGCGTCTCTCGCTGGGGAAGGCACCGGATTGGCGTGCAGTCTTAAGGATCCGACATGGACGCCATCGCCCATCTCAGCCGCTCGGTCGCCAACAAGGTCGTCCTGGTCACCGGCGCGGCCAGCGGCATGGGCCGCGCCACCGCCCATATCTTCGCCCGCGAAGGCGCCAAGGTCGCCGTCACCGATGTGCGCGCCGACGACGCCGAGGCGGTCGCGGAAGCCATCCGCGCCGAGGGCGGCGAGGCGCGCGCCTGGGCCCTGGATGTCGCCGACGCCAAGACGATCGCGCGCGTTGTGCCGGAAATCGACGCGCATTTCGGCGGCCTGGACGTGGTGATCAACAATGCCGGCGTCGGCGGCTTCGCGCCGATCGACAGCCCGCCTTATGACGAGATGTGGACGCGCCAGCTCGCCATCCTGCTGACGGCCCACCAGCGGGTCATCCGCGCCGCCCTGCCCTTTCTGCGCCACTCCGACAGCCCCCGCATCGTCAACATCGCCTCCACCGAGGCCCTGGGCGCCACGGCGCGCAACTCGATCTATGCGGCGGCCAAGGCCGGGGTCACCGGCCTCACCCGCGCCCTGGCAGTCGAACTCGGCAAGGAAGGCATCACCGTCAACTGCATCTGCCCCGGGCCAATCCATACCGGCATGACCGAGGCCATTTCCCGGGACGGCAAGGAGACCTTCGCCAACCGCCGCACCGCGCTCCGCCGCTACGGAGAGCCGGAAGAGGTGGCGCACATCACGCTCAGCCTCTGCTTGCCTGCCGCCTCCTATATCACCGGTGCGATCATCCCGGTCGATGGCGGGCTGACGGCCCGAAACGCCTGAGTGGCGCCCGCCCTCGACGCGGTCTAGCATTCCCTCCTGAACCGCTTCGAAGCGGGCCTAGGGAGGGCGACATGAATATGAGCAGACGTCTGGCGGCCGAGTTCGTCGGCACCTTGTGGCTGGTGCTCGGCGGTTGCGGCAGCGCCGTGCTCGCCGCCGCCTATCCGGGGCTCGGAATCGGTTTTGTCGGGGTGGCGCTGGCCTTCGGCCTCACCGTCCTGACCATGGCCTACGCCATCGGCCACGTGTCCGGCGCCCACCTCAATCCGGCGGTGACAGTGGGCCTGTTCACCGGCCGGCGCTTCCCCGGCCGCGACGTCGCCCCCTATATCGCCGCCCAGGTGCTCGGCGGCATGGCGGGCGCGGGCATCCTCTACATCATCGCCAGCGGCCAGGCCGGGTTCTCGACCGCCGGGGGCTTCGCGTCCAACGGCTATGGCGATCACTCGCCCGGTCACTATTCGCTGATGGCCTGTCTGACCTGCGAGTTCGCCATGACCTTCGCCTTCCTGTTCGTGATCCTGGGGTCCACCCATTCCAGCGCGCCGAAGGGTTTCGCGCCCATCGCCATCGGGCTTTGCCTGACGCTCATCCACCTGATCAGCATTCCGGTGACCAATACCTCGGTCAATCCGGCGCGCAGCACGGGCCCCGCCCTGTTCGCCGGCGGCTGGGCGTTGCAACAGCTCTGGCTGTTCTGGGTCGCCCCGATCCTTGGCGCGGCGGCGGCCGGGATGATCTATCGGCTGATCGGCGGCGACACCAACCCCGCGCCCGCGGATGTGGTCGGCGACCCCGCCTAGGGCGAATAGGCGCGTTCGCCGTGGTGGGAGAGGTCGAGGCCGTCTTCCACCTCGGCGCCGCTGGCGCGCAGGCCGATCAGGCGCTTGATCACGGTCAGGATGACGATGCTGCCGATCGCCGACCAGGCGATCACCGCAGCCGCGCCGAGCAGCTGAATCTTCGCCTGCCCACCCATGTCCATGCCGTGGGCATAGCCGGCGCCGCCGAGGCTGGCGCTGGCTCCAATAGCCACCAGCAGGCTGCCCAAGATGCCGCCGACGCCGTGGACGGCGAAGACGTCGAGGGAGTCGTCGATCTTCAGCCGGTTCTTCACCAGGTCGACGGCGAGGAAACAGACCAGGCTGCCCAGCGCGCCCAGCGCAAGCCCGCCCAGCGGCCCGACATAGCCCGAGGCCGGGGTGATGGTCGCCAGGCCCGCCACCACGCCGGTCACCATGCCGATCATGCTGGCGCGGCCGAAGCGCAGGCGTTCGAGCAGCGCCCAGACCAGGCCGGCGGTCGAGGCCGAGATGTGGGTGACCAGGAGCGCCATGGCCGCATCGCCATTGGCCGCGAGCGCACTGCCGCCATTGAAGCCGTACCAACCGACCCACAGCATGCCGGCGCCGAGCATGGTCATGCCCGGATTGTGCGGCGGATGCAGATCGCGCGGAAAGCCGTCGCGCGGGCCGATCATGATCGCCGCGACCAGGGCCGAGACGCCGGCCGTGGCGTGCACCACCAGCCCGCCGGCAAAGTCCATCACGTGATGATGGGCGAGCCAGCCGCCACCCCAGACCCAGTGCGCCACCGGGGCATAGACCAGCGCCAGCCAGAGGCCGCTGAACGCCAGCACCGCCCCGAACTTGATCCGCTCGACATAGGCGCCGACGATCAGGGCCGGCGTGATCACCGCGAAGGTGGCCTGGAACATGAAGAAGGCCGGCTCGGGGATCGTGCCGACGACCGCGCCCCGGCTCACCGACAGCAGGAAGGCCTTGCCCAGACCGCCGATGAACGGCGCTGCGCCGTCGAAAACCAGGCTGTAGCCGAAGGCCAGCCAAAGCACGGAAATCAGGCAGGCGACGGCCACGCAATGCATCATGACCGAGAGCGTGTTCTTCACCCGCACCAGCCCGGCGTAGAACAACGCCAGTCCCGGCAAGGTCATGAACAAAACCAGCGCCGTGGCGGCCAGCACCCAGGCGGTGTCACCGGAATTGATCGCCGCCGTCGCCATATCGCTCGCCCCCGACTCGGCGCGCGACGACGCGTCGGGCCTTAAGGGTGCCTAGCTTGAGCGCAGCCGTTGATCAAGTTTTGGGCAGACTAGGATGCGGCGCCGAGCCGTCGGGATTGGCTCGCCAGCTCCAGCTCCTTGGCCTTGGCCTCGTATTCGGCGGCCATCAGGTTGAGCGTATCGGCGGTGCGCTGGTCGCCGGCGGCGGTGGCCAGGCGGCGGCAACGCTTGGACTGGAACCAGAGGTCATCGATCTGGCGCGCGTCGGTGACGTCGATCAGCATGTTGATCGCGCCGAGCAGTTCGCCGTCCCGACCCAGCAGCGGCGTCGGGAATGGCTTGAAGTTCACCCGCGTGCCGTCCGGCCGTTCGGCGACCGCGGTCACGCCACGCACCGGGGTCTTCTTGAGAATGGCGATCGCCATCGGGCATTCGTCGTGGGGCAGGAAATCGCCATCGTCGGTGTAGAGCTTCCAGGTGACGCACCAGCGATCCTTGCCGACTGCGGGCGTGCGCCCGGCGAACCCGATACAGGCCCGGTTGAAGTGGGTGATCACGCCTTGCGGATCGGTGACGTAGATCGGCGCCTGCAGCGCTTCGAGCGCGGAGTAAAGGTCGTCGCCACCGCGCTCGACGGCTTCGATGGCGGTGTTGAGGATCTCATCCGCGGTCGCGGTGGTCGAAGACATTGCAGCGCCCCTGGGGCATTGCCCCCGCAATGCACAACGATGGGAGCCTAGACGGGTTCCGCGAAAAAGCGAGCCGTTACGGTCCTTGATCGGATGGAAACAGCTTGGCCGCCGTCAGGGCCGGCACAGAGCCAGCAGGCCGCAAACGTCGGGCGTGGCTTCCAGATTTCGGCAGATCTCGATGATCTGGGCGGCGGCGGGCCCGAGGGCGGGCTCGGCGAGGTGGCGGAACTTGCGTTCGATCTGCGCCTGTTGCGCGCCGAGGTCGCGCACCGGCCTGGCGACGTCGACCGTTTCAGCCAGGACCCGGCCGTCCTTCAGCTCGATCTCCACCGTCGAGCCCGGGCCGCCTGCGTCGGGGATGACACTGACCCGCCGGCGAAGGGCGACGAGGTCCGCGCGGGTTGCGGTCGCGTCGCTGAACAGGGTCTCCTCGAAGGTATCCTCGCCCGCCAGGGCCAGGGCCGTAGTCATGCGCAGCGAGAATTTGCACTCCAGGCCGGTGCGAGGCTCGACGATGTTGCAGACGCCCATATGCCCCGGATTGACGTGCACCACGACCGCCTCGACCTCGGCCGGCTTGAACCCGTTGGCTGCTCGCAGCTTGGCGGCCGCTTCGATGGCGTTGTGCGTCAGGTAGCAGGCCGCGTGGTACTTGAAGAGCGCGTCGGTGACGTAGAAAAGCTGGCCAGGTTCGGCGAGCGCCGCCTCCCGGTTGACCGAGGTGGACTGAACAGCCGCGAAGCCCTGGTCGGACTCGAGAATCTCCGTGTCGCTGGTGAACCCCCTGGCCGCCAGGCGCGCGGCGAGCAGGCCGTTCTGCGCCGCCTTGCCGGCGTGCAGCGGCTTGGACATGGTGCCGAAGACGCTCTTCAGGCCGGCGGCCTGGGTGCCGGCCAGGCCGAAGGCGTGGCGCGTCTGTTCGTCGTCGAGCTTCAGCAGCTTGGCCGCCGCCGCCATGGCCCCGAAGGTCCCGAAGGTCGCCGTGGCGTGCCAGCCCTTGGCATAGTGGGACGGGCCCAGAAGGCGGCCGACCCGGCACTCGGTCTCGACGCCGGCGATGAAGGCCAGCAGCGCCTCTTGGCCGGTCGATCCCAGGGCCTCGGCCAAGCCGATGGCCACGGGCGCCACCGGAACCGTGGGGTGGCCGTTCATGGCGGTGATGACGTCGTCGAAATCCAGCGCGTGCGACAGGGCGCCGTTGATCAGCACCGCGTCGTGCAGCCTGGCGCGGCGCGCCGATCCGATGATGGTGCTCTCCCCGC
>CALAEG010000029.1 GCA_937890965.1 uncultured Caulobacteraceae bacterium
GGTGGACTCCAGTCCCACGGCACAGGGTCCGCCGTCAACCGCGACGGCGGCGGCCGATCCGGTTTCAGAGACGGCGTCCGCGAAGGTGGTCGGGCTGGGCCGGCCGGAGCGGTTGGCCGAGGGGGCGACGATGGGGCGGCCGAACAGCTTAAGGACCTCGCGCGCCAGCGGATGCGCCGGCGCCCGCACCGCGACCGTATCCAGTCCGGCGCGGGCCAGGTCGCAAACGGCGGCTGCGTCGGTCAGCGGCGCGACGAGCGTGAGCGGGCCCGGCCAGAAGGCTTCGACAAGCGCAATTGCGCGAGCATCAAATCGCGCGAAACCCTCGGCCGCGGCGCGATCCTGCACATGGGCGATCAGCGGGTTGAACCGGGGCCGGCCCTTGGCGGCGTAGAGCCGCGCGACCGCCTGGGCGTTGGCGGCGTCGGCGGCCAGGCCATAGACGGTCTCGGTGGGCAGGATGACCAGTTCGCCCGCCGCGAGCGCGCGGGCGGCGGCGGCGGCGGCGGTCAGTGGGCGCGATGGGCGGGCAGAGCGACGTTCACCGTCACGCTGGTGTCGACCACGTCCTTGGTGCTCCACTTGCCCTGCCCTATGCCGAACGCGGTGCGGTTGAGCGTTACGGCGCCGTTCATCCGGGCCGTATCACCGCTGATGCTCAGGGTGAAGGGCAGCGCCACCGGCTTGTGCACCCCGCGAATGGCCAAGTCGCCGGTCGCCAGATACTTGCCGCCGCCCAGATCCTTGATCGCACTGGTGGTGAAGACAGCCTTGGGGAACTTCTGCGCCGCGAACCAGTCGGCCGTCGGCATGGCCTGGTCGCGGTCGGCGTCGCCGGTGGCTGCCGAGCCCACATCGACGGTCACCACGACCTTGGCGGTCGCCACCTGCTTCGGATCGAAGGCGATATCGGCGGTCCAGCGCTTGAAGACGCCGTTGAAGACGTCACCGTTCATCCGGCCTTGAAACCCGAGCCTGGAGCCGGGATCGACGGTCCAGTGCGCCGGGGCGGCGGCTTGGGCCGAGGGGGCCAGCATCGCCAGTCCGAGAATAAGCAAAGCCAACCGCATCTCACGTCGCCTCTGTCTTGCGCAGCCGCAGGAAGGGGACCATCCGCGCCACAACGTCGTCATTGCTGATGAACTGGTGCTTCAGCGCGCCGGCCACATGCAGGACGATCAGCACATAGGCGAGCTTGGCCAGAAGGCCATGGCCGGCCAGGAAGAAATCGTGCGCGGCCTTCATCTGGTCGTGCGGCAGGTTGGCCAGCGGCGTCAGGGTCGGCCACGGGATGAGGTGAAAGAGCACGATCGGAAAGACATGGATCAGCGGGCTGGCCGACGAGAAGGCCCAGCCGGTGAGCGGCAGGCCGACCATCACCATGTAAAACAGGACATGAACCGTCTGGGCCAGCCACTTCTCCCAGCCGCGGAAGTCCTCGGGCAGCTTCGGCGCGGGCACGGCCAGCCGCCAGCCCAGCCGCAGCGTGCTCAAGATCAGGACCGTGATGCCGATCGACTTGTGCAGCTGCACCGGTTCGATCTTGGCCTGGCCGTGCAGGGTGTTGAACCACCAGGCCAGGCCGATATTGCTCAGGATCAAAAGCGCGATGATCCAGTGCAGGGCGATGGCCCCGGCATTGTAGCGGGTCTTCATGCGCGGCGATTGTGCTCGGTTTACGTGGGCGCCTCAAGGACGGACGCGCCCCACTTCCCGTGGACGCCTGACGGGCCGTCGATATTCCAGCGTTCACGAGGTCGTGACCCCCATTGGTCTCAAGGCGAAGGCGCGGTTTTCCCGCAGCCGTGACTTCAACTACAAGCGTGGGAGCCCATTGGCGGCGGAGCTGGCCATGCCTTTCAGAGCGCCCGTGCGCGATCTTCTCTTCACCCTGACCGACATCATCGGCGTCCGGCAGCTTGAGGGCTGCGAGCTTTTCCAGGGTTTCGACCTGGATACGGCGGCGGCGGTGCTGGAGGCGGCCGGGGTGATGGCGTCGGAGGTGCTGGCGCCGCTCGACCAGCCGGGTGACCGCGCGGGCGCCCGCTACGAGAACGGCCGCGTCACCGCGCCGCCAGGGTTCGTCGAGGCCTACAAGGCCTTCAGCGAGGCCGGCTGGGGCGGCCTTTCCGCCGATCCTGCCTATGGCGGCCAGGGCCTGCCCAAGGCGCTGGAACTGGCTGTGTTCGAGATGGTCTCGGCCGCCAACATGGCCTTCGGTCTCTGCCCCATGCTGACCAGCGGCGCGGTCGAGGCCATCCGCACCCACGGCGACGAGCGGCAGAGAAAGCTCTACCTGCCGAAAATGATCTCCGGCGAATGGACCGGCGCCATGGGCCTGACCGAGCCCCAGGCCGGCAGCGACCTCGCCGCCCTGACCACCCGCGCCGAGCCCGACGGCAAGGGAGGCTATCGCCTGACCGGCCAGAAGATCTTCATCACCTGGGGCGACCACGACCTGACCGACAATGTCGTCCACCTGGTCCTGGCCCGCCTGCCCGACGCGCCGGCGGGCAGCCGCGGCGTCTCGCTCTTCCTGACCACCAAGCAACAGGTGAGTGAGGCCGGCGCGCTTGGCGACCCGAACGAACTGCGCTGCGGCGGCATCGAGCACAAGCTGGGCATCCACGCCTCGCCCACCTGCATCATGCTGTTCGAGGGCGCCCAGGCCGAACTGATCGGCGAGCCCAATCGCGGTCTGATGCAGATGTTCACCATGATGAACGCCGCGCGGCTGAATGTCGGCATGGAGGGCGTCGGCGTCGCCGAGCGCGCCTATCAGAAGGCGCTGGCCTATGCGCTGGAGCGCAAACAGGGCCGCTCGCAGTGGAGCGGCGACGGCGCGGCGGT
>CALAEG010000030.1 GCA_937890965.1 uncultured Caulobacteraceae bacterium
GGCGCGGTGCTGCTGACCCGTTATGGGCTGGCCGCGCTGGCGGTCGCCGGCGGGCTCGGCATCGCCGCCCACGCCCTGATCTTCGCCGCCGTCGCGCCCAGGCTGTCGCCTCTATGGACCTCCGCCCAGATCGCCGCGGCGCTCGATCGGGCCAAGCTCGATCCCCAGGCCGGCCTCACCCCCGGCCCGGTCGCGGTGGTCGGCTATGCCGAGCCCAGCCTGGTCTTCGCGCTCGGCACCGAGACCGAGATCGGCGATGTCGGCGATGCGCCGGACGCCATCTCCAACGGCAGCCCGGCCGTGGTCGAGGTGCGCTATGAGCCCGCCTTCGCCGCCGAGCTGGCGGCCGATAAGCTGAAGGCCGCGCCGACGGCGGTGGTCAGCGGTTTCGACTATTCCAACAGCCAGCCGGTTCGGCTCACTATCTATCGGTCCTTGAGCCCGCCCCCCAAACCCGGTCCTGCCGCCCCATGAGCCAGCCCATCCAGATCGTTGAAGTCGGCCCGCGCGACGGGTTGCAGAACGAGGCCGCCATCCTCGGCGTCGAGGACCGCGTCAGCTTCATCGAGAGGCTCGAAGACTGCGGGCTGAAACGCATCGAGGCGGTCTCCTTCGTCAATCCGCGCCGGGTGCCGCAGATGGCCGGGGCCGAGGAGATCATGGCGGCGCTGAAGCCCCGCCCCGGCGTCTCGCGCATCGGCCTGGTGCTGAACGAGCGCGGCTGGGAGCGCTGCGTCGCGGTGGCTTGCGACGAGGCCAATCTGGTGGTCTGCGCCTCCGACGGCTTCGGCATCAGGAACCAGGGCGCCTCGGTCGCCGAGCAGGTGGCGACCATGGTCCGCATCGCCGAGCGGCGCGCGGCCGAGGGCGGGCCGGTGCTGTCCATGACCATATCGGTGGCCTTCGGCGATCCGTTCGATGGCGAGGTCAGCGAGGCCCAGGTCGCGGCCATCGCCGGCGAAGCGGCGCGGGCCGGCATCGGCGAGATCGCGCTCGGCGACACCATCGGGGTGGCCGATCCCTGGACGGTGCGGCGGCGGATCGAGGCGGTGCGCAAGGTCGCGCCCGAGGCCCGCATCCGCATGCACTTCCACAACACCCGCAACACCGGCCTGGCCAATGTCTATGCCAGCCTCGAGGCCGGCGTCGACGTGATCGACGCCAGCACCGGCGGCATCGGCGGCTGCCCCTTCGCCCCGGACGCCACCGGCAACATCGCCACCGAAGATCTGGTCTACATGCTCGAACGCGCCGGCATCGAGACCGGGCTGGACCTGGGCCGGTTGATCGAGACCGCGCGCTGGATCGGCGAAAAGCTCGGCAAGGCCGTCCCGTCTGCGCTCACGCGGGCGGGGGTGTTTCCGAGTTAGCGTTCCGGTCCAATATTTACCGTCATGGCCCGGCTTGTCCGGCCACCCATGGTCGCGATCCTATCCGGAAAGGCCGGCGCTCATGGGCCGCCCGAACAAGTCGGGCGATGACGAAAAAAAAGGCATCGTGGTTGGAGCGGGGTGAAGCTCACCTCAAATCCGGCGCCAGAGCTTCCTGGGTCAGCACCGCGATGGCTTCTTCCAGGGTGAGGATCTGCTGGTCGTTGGAGCCGAGGCGGCGGAGCGCCACCTTGCCTTCCTCGGCCTCGCGGCGGCCGACCACGGCGATGACCGGGACCTTGGCCAGGGAGTGTTCGCGCACCTTGTAGCCGACCTTTTCGTTGCGCAGGTCGCTCTCGACGCGCAAGCCAGCCTTCTTCATCGCCGCCACGGCCTTCACCGCATAGTCGTCCGCATCTGAGGTGATAGTGGCGACCACCGCCTGGGTCGGCGCCAGCCAGAGCGGGAAGGCGCCGGCATAGTGCTCGATCAGCACGCCAAGGAACCGCTCCAACGAGCCCAGCACGGCCCGGTGCAGCATGACCGGCCGGTGCTTCTGGCCATCCTCGGCGATGTAGGAGGCGTCCAGCCGCTCCGGCAGCACATAGTCGAGCTGCAGGGTGCCGCACTGCCAGGTGCGGCCGATGGCGTCGCGCAGGTGGAATTCCAGCTTGGGGCCGTAGAAGGCGCCCTCGCCGGGCAACCGCTCCACCTGGATGCCGGCGGCGTTGGCGGCGCGCTCCAGCTTGTCCTCGGCGATGGTCCAGTTCTCGTCGGTGCCGAAGCGCAGGTCGGGGCGCAGGGCGAGCTTCACCGAATGCAGCTCGACCTCCAGATCGGCATAGATCGACTTCAAGAGCTCGATGAAGGCCACCGACTCCGCCTCGATCTGGTCGTCGGTGCAGAAGATGTGCGCGTCGTCCTGGGCCATCTGGCGCACCCGCAAGAGACCCATGAGCGAGCCCGAGCTCTCATAGCGGTGCAGGCCCTCGAACTCGGCCAGCCGGATCGGCAGCTCGCGATAGGAGCGCTGGCCGTGCTTGAAGATCTGCACGTGGCCGGGACAGTTCATCGGCTTGACCGCCATGACCTCGCCCTCGGCGGTCTCGCAGATGAACATGCTGTCGTGGAACTTCTCCCAGTGGCCGGACTGTTCCCAGAAGGTCTTGTCGAGCACCTGCGGCGTCTTCACCTCGTCGTAGCCCTCGGCCTCCATCCGCCGCCGCACATAGTTCTGCAGGGTGCGGTAGAGCATCCAGCCCTTCGGGTGCCAGAAGACCATGCCCTTGCCCTCTTCCTGGATGTGGAAGAGGTCCATGGCGGCGCCCAGCTTGCGGTGGTCGCGCTTCTCGGCTTCCTCGATGCGCTTCAGATAGGCTTCGAGATCGGCCTCGGTGGCCCAGGCGGTGCCATAGATGCGCTGCAGCTGCGCGTTGCGCTGGTCGCCGCGCCAATAGGCGCCGGCCAGCTTGGTCAGCTTGAACGCCTTGCCCACATGCTTGGTCGAAGGCAGGTGCGGCCCGCGACAAAGGTCCTTCCAGGCGCCCTGGCGATAGACCGTGATCGGCTGGCCGGCCGGAATGCCCTCGATGATCTCGGCCTTGTAGGCCTCGCCCATCGCCTTGAAGTCGGCGATGGCCGCGTCGCGGTCGACCTCCTCGCGGACGATCTTCTCGTCGCGGTCGACGATCTCGCGCATGCGCTTTTCGATCACCGGCAGGTCGTCGAGCGAGAAGGGTTCGTTGCGCGCGAAGTCGTAATAGAAGCCGTCCTCGACATTGGGGCCGATGGTCACCTGGGTGCCGGGAAAGAGCTCCTGCACCGCCTCGGCCAGCACGTGGGCGGTGTCGTGGCGGATCACCTCCAGCGCTTCCGGCCGGTCGCGGCTGATGATCTCGATCGCGCCGCCGCCGGGCAGCGGACGGTCGAGGTCGAGCAGCTGGCCGTCCAGCTTGATCAGCAGGGCGCGCTTTTCCAGGGAGGGCGAGATGGAGCGGGCGACGTCGCGGCCGCTGGCCCCATCCTCGAACTGACGACTCTGGCCGTCGGGGAACTTCAGATCGATCATTGGGCTCACACTTCTGGTGCGCCGCGCGGCGGCAGCGCGGGAGGGACCGGGTCATGGCCCGATCCGCCCCAGGGATGGCATTTGCACAGCCGCTGGACGGCGAGCGAGCCGCCGCGCCAGGGGCCGTGCACAATCAGGGCCTCGGCCGCATAGTCCGAACAGGTCGGCAGATAGCGGCAATGGCGCCCGATCAAGGGCGAAAGCGTCAGCTTGTAGGCCCGGTGGGCGGCTCTGACGCTGCGTTCGTAGAGGGTCATACCGGCGCGATTCGCGAACGGAGTATCGGCTGAGGCTTATCGCACCCGCGAAAAGCGCCGATCAAGCCGCGCCGGCGCGGCTAGTTCGCGAGGTCTGCGCCTGGCGCACAGCTTCGGCCGCCGCCTCGAACGCAAGCATGGTCGAGGCGTGGCGGGCTGGATAGTCTTTCACCGCTTCGAGCACGGCGAGCTCCGAAAAACGCCCGCCGGGTGCGGGTCCATTCGCCTTCAGCATAGCACGAAGCGCGTCCCGGGCCATCTCGATCTCGTCCAGGTGTGCGCCGATCACGTGCGTTCCGAGCACCGCCGCGGCCGCCTGACCAAGCGCGCAGGCCTTGACCTCCTGGGCGAAGTCGGTGACGCGGCCGTCCTTCACCTTGACGTCGACCAGGATGCGCGAGCCGCACAGCTTGGAGATCTTTTCAGCTGACGCGTCAGGCGCGGCCAGCCGGCCCGCGTGCGGGATGTTGGCGACCAGCTTCAGGATGCGGGCGGAATAGAGGTCGTCGATCATGGCGCTCTTATGTGGCCCCGTCCTGGCGCGATTGCCAGCGGGCCTCGGCCAGGTCGCGCACCGCCTCGCCAAGGGCGGTGAAGCCCTTCCTCAGGCTGGGGCGGAGCTGTTTGGCGATGCGCGGCCCGAGCAGGCCTGTGAAGATCTCGCCATTGGAGAAGATGCAGCCGGTCTCCGACTTCGCCTCGATCTCCAGATAGCGGATGGTTTTGACCAGGCCGCCGACATGGGTGGTTTTCCAGTGGATCGCCTCGTCCGGCGTCCAGTCGATGACGGTGGCCTCCAGGTCGCGCGGTTCCTGGTCGGGCAGGACGAGCTTCAGCCGCAGCTTTTCGCCGATCCGGATGGTGCCGGACGCCTCGACATAGAGCGGGTTCCAGTCGGCCCACCGCTCGATGTCGTGGACGATCTCCCAAACCACCGAAGCCGGCGCCTTCACCCCCGTCTGATGTTCGATTTTCACGGACATGGGGACGTCTCGGCCAGGCTCGTTTTTAGAGCCGTCATCCCCCGCTGGAGCGGCGCAGCCGCGGAATGCGGGGGACCCATGAACACGGCCGATCGACGGTGATCATGGGTGGCCCGAACACGTCGGGCCATGACGGAAGAAGGATAAGCGCCCCTCAAGTCGAACCGGCTCCCTCGCTCTTCAGCCGCCATGTCGCACCTGTCGGGTTGTCCATCACCTCGACGTTCATTGCGGTCAGCTCGGCGCGGATGCGGTCGGCCGTCGGCCAGTCCTTGGCTTCGCGGGCGGTGAAGCGTTCGGCGATCAAGGCGTCGATGCGGGCGCGCATGGCCGGGTCGGCGCCGCCCTGGAACCAGGATTCGGGATCGGCCTTGAGGAAGCCGATCAACTGGCCCGAGGCCAGCAGTTCGCCCTTCAGGTGCGCACGGTCTTCCTCCGGCGCCGCCTCCAGCTGCTGGGCCATGGCGAACAGCTCGGCATAGGCGCGGGGCGTGTTCAGGTCGTCTTCGAGCGCGTCCATGAAGCCGACGCCGGGCGCACTGGGTTCGGCCTCCACCGTGGCGGCGCGCAGCAGCACGCCGTAGAGCCGGTCGAGACCCGACTTGGCCTGGTCGACCGTCTCGTCGCTCCAGGCCAGCGGCTGGCGGTAGTGGCTGGCCAGGAGCGCCCAGCGCAGGGCTTCGCCGGGATAGCGGCTGACCAGGTCGTGGGCCAGGACCACATTGCCCAGGCTCTTGGACATCTTCTCGTGGCCCATGTTCAAAAAGCCGTTGTGCAGCCAGTAGCGGGCGTACTCGGTCCCGTGGTCGGCGCAGATGCCCTGCGCCATCTCGTTCTCATGGTGCGGGAAGATCAGGTCGTTGCCGCCGCCATGGATGTCGATGGGCAGGCCAAGCGTCTTTTCGATCATCGCCGAGCACTCGATGTGCCAGCCGGGACGGCCGGGTCCGAACGGGCTCTCCCAGACCGGCTCGCCGGGTTTGGACGGCTTCCAGAGCACGAAGTCGGCCGGGTGCTGTTTGTAGGGCGCGACCTCGACCCGGGCGCCGGCGATCATGTCGTCCATGCTCCGGCCGGAGAGCTTGCCGTAGTCGGAATAGGCCTGGACGTTGAACAGCACGTGGCCCTCGGCCTGGTAGGCGGCGTTGTTGCGCACCAGCCGGCCGATCATGTCGATGATCTCGGCCATGGTCTCGGTGGCGCGCGGCTCGAAATTGGGGCGAAGCGCGCCAAGCACCGACATGTCGGCGTGATAGGCGTCGAGATAGCGGGTGGTGATCACGTCGATCGCCACGCCCTCGTCGATGGCCTTCTGATTGATCCTGTCGTCGACGTCGGTGACGTTGGCCGCATAGATGACGTGCTCGGCGCCATAGGCCCGGCGCAGCAGCCGAAACAGCAGATCGAACACCACCACCGGCCGCGCATTGCCGATATGGGCGTAGTTATAGACGGTCGGGCCGCAGACATACATGGTCACGCGCTCGGGATCGCCGGGCGTGAACGGGCGCTTTTCCCGCGTCATTGTGTCGTAGAGAACGAGATTCATCACAGCCTTAGGTCAGGAAACAGTTGTCGGAACTGGGGCGGCTCCCATATAGCTTTACGTCTCGCGGGAGACCATGGGCGTCGCATCAGGCGGCTTAACCCTAATTATCCCGCCGATGTGAAAGGGTGGCACGCGTCATTTCCGGAACCTTCGTTCCGGCGCAACTCAGCCCTGGGATCTTCGAAAATCAATGGACGCCTTGGCTAAGGACCGAAACCTGATCGGCGCGAACGAACTTGACCTGCAGCCCGTGCAAAAGCCCTCGCGCGATGAGGCGATGGAAGCCGTGCGCACCCTCATCGCCTGGGCCGGCGACGATCCGCGCCGCGAAGGCCTGATCGATACGCCCAAGCGGGTGATCGAGGCTTTCGGCGAATGGTTCGAAGGCTACGGCCTCGACCCCAGCAAGGAGCTGGAGCGCATCTTCGAGGACGTGCAGGGCTATGACGACATCGTCATGCTGCGCGACATCGAGGTGGAGAGCCACTGCGAGCACCACATGGCGCCGTTCCTGGGCAAGGCCTACGTCGCCTACATGCCGACCAACAAGGTGGTCGGCATCTCCAAGCTGGCGCGGGTGGTGGAGATCTTCTCGCGCCGCCTGCAGACGCAGGAGACCCTGACCCAGCAGATCGCCGACGCCATCACCGACAATCTGAAGCCCGCCGGGGTCGCGGTCCTGATCGACGCCAAGCACGAGTGCATGACCACCCGCGGCGTGCACCATCGCCACGTCTCGACCCTGACCACCCAGTTCACCGGCGTGTTCAAGACCGACCGCGCCCTGCAGGACCGCTTCATCACCTTCTGCAATCGGCCCTGATTTCGGGGGCGCCCGAAGCGCGCCTGTATCGCACGCGTCTAAGATCAAGCTTGCCCGCAAACGGCGCTTGCGACCTTGATGTCGCCGGCGTCGTTTTCGGCGCGCGCCTAACACCACCAGGAGCCAAAAAGAATGTTCGCCAAGCCCGGCAATAAGGAATCGCTCGAGCACGGCAAGACGCTGACGCCGAACTTCGACGCCAATGGCCTGATCGCGGCCATCGCCCAGCACGCCGAGACCAACGAGGTGCTGATGATCGGCTTCATGAACGCCGACGCCCTGCATCTGACGCTCGAGGTCGGCGAGGCGCACTATTTCAGCCGCACGCGCCAGGAGATCTGGCACAAGGGCGAGACCAGCGGCCAGGTGCAGGTGATCACCGAACTGCGCGTCGACTGCGACCAGGACGCCATCCTGATGAAGGTGATGCCCGAGGGCGACGGCGGCGCCTGCCACACCGGTTTCCGCTCCTGCTTCTACCGGGTGTTCGAGAACGGCAAGCTGGTCGAGCGGCCTTGAACGAGCCTGAGGATGATGCTGACGAGGCGCTGGCCGAGACGGCGCTCGTCATCACCCTCAGCGACGAGGACGCCGGCGGGCGCCTGGACAAGGCGCTGGCCACGGCGCGGCCCGACCTCTCCCGCGCCCGCTTGCAGGCCCTGATGGCCCAGGGCGCGCTCAGCCGCGACGGGGTGGTGATCGACGACGCCTCGGCCAAGGCCCTGGCCGGCGACTATCTGCTGATCGTGCCGCCGCCGACCCCGGCCCTGCCGGCGGCGGAGGCCATTCCGCTGGTGGTGCTGCTCGAGGACGCCCACCTGATCGTCATCGACAAGCCCGCCGGCATGACCGCGCACCCGGCGCCCGGCACGCCGGACGGCACCCTGGTCAACGCCCTGCTGCACCATTGCGGCACCAGCCTGTCGGGCATCGGCGGCGTGGCGCGGCCGGGCATCGTGCACCGGCTGGACAAGGACACCTCCGGCGTCATGGTCGCCGCCAAGACCGACGCGGCGCATCGCGGGCTCTCGGCCCTGTTCGCCGCTCACGACATCGAGCGCGCCTATATCGCGCTGACCCGGGGCGCGCCGGCCGCCTGGGCCGGGACGCTGACCACCCGCCTCGGCCGCTCGCCGCGCGACCGCAAGAAGATGGCGGTGCTGCGCGCCGGCGGCCGCGAGGCGGTGACCCACTATCGTGTCAGGTCGGTCTTCGGCTCCGGCGACCGCGTCCTGGCCGCCCGCGTGTCCTGCACCCTGGAGACCGGCCGCACCCACCAGATCCGCGTCCATCTGGCCTCGCTGGGCGCGCCGGTGCTTGGCGACCTGGTCTATGGCTCGGCGGCGCCGGCGCTCAGCGTCCGCGCGGCGATCGAAAAGGCCGGCCTCAAACGCCAGGCCCTGCACGCCGCGGTGCTCGGATTTCGCCACCCGATAACCGGCGAGACCTTGCGTTTCGAGACCTCGCCGCCGCCCGACATGGTTGAGCTGGAAGCGGCTTTGCGCGACAGTCTGGAAGAAAATTCCGCTCGGCTTTAATTTTAACGCTGTTTAGACTTACAGACGCCGCAACGCATCCCTATCTAGCGTGGTTGTTCGGGGGAGCGTGGCGCGCGCGTGTGCGCCGGACCATCCAACGAAGAGGGGAATTGCAAATGGCCGCCAGCTATTCACTTGCCGTGATGACGCCCGAGGGTGGGCTCTCGCGCTACCTGACCGAAATCCGCAAATTCCCCATGCTGACCCGCGACGAGGAATTCATGCTGGCCAAGGCCTGGCGTGAGCACGAAGACCCGGAAGCCGCCCACCGGCTGGTCACCTCGCACCTGCGCCTGGTGGCCAAGATCGCCATGGGCTATCGCGGCTACGGCCTGCCGATCGGCGAGGTGATCTCCGAAGGCAATGTCGGCCTGATGCAGGCGGTGAAGAAGTTCGAGCCCGACAAGGGCTTCCGCCTGGCCACCTACGCCATGTGGTGGATCCGCGCCTCGATCCAGGAATACATCCTGCGCTCGTGGTCGCTGGTGAAGATGGGCACCACCGC
>CALAEG010000031.1 GCA_937890965.1 uncultured Caulobacteraceae bacterium
CTGCGCGGACATGGCGACAGCGACTGGCACCCGGACGGCGACTATCAGACCCAGTCCTACGCGGAGGATCTTGTCGATGTGGCCCGCGCGCTGCCCGACAAGCCCGCCCTGATCGGCGCCTCGTTGGGCGGCCTGGCCGGGTTGATGGTCGAGACGGTGGTCGCGCCAGGGACCTTTTCCTCGATCACCCTGGTCGACATCGTGCCGAACAGCGACCAGGCCGGCGTCGCCAAGATCATGGGCTTCATGGGCGAGAACCTGGAACACGGCTTCGACAGCCTTGAGGCCGCCGCCGATTCCATCGCCGCCTATCTGCCGCACCGGCAGAGGCCGAGCGACCTTTCCGGCCTGAGCAAGAACCTGCGCCTTGGCGACGACGGCCGCTACCGCTGGCACTGGGATCCGAAGTTCGTCACCGGCGTGCGCGGCGGCCGTCAGGGCGCCTCGGCGGAGGAATTCGAACGGCGCTGCCGCGAGATCGACATCCCCATCCACCTGATCCGCGGCCGGATGAGCGAACTGGTCTCGCTGGACGCCGCCGAGGCCTTTGTCGCCAAGCTGAAGCACGGCTCCTTCACCGACGTCGCCGATGCGGGCCACATGGTCGCCGGCGACCGCAACGACGTCTTCCTGGAAGCGGTGGTGGCGTTCCTCGACCGGCCGGGCGCCTAGACCGAACTTCTAGCGATCTATCGGCGGCCAAGGTGCTTGGTGAGGAATGACGACATGCGTCTGAAGGCGTCGTCGCTCTCCGGCGCCAGCATGACGCTCCAGAAGGCGTGCGGCAGGGCGTCATAGACCGCCAACTCCGCGGCTACGCCGGCGTCGGTCAGGGCGCGGCAGAGATTGACCGTGCCGCTCAGCAGGACGTCGCGACCGCTCGACAGGCAGAGCGTTGGCGGAAAGCCGGACAGGTCGCCGCGGGTTGGCGACAGCAGCGGATCGCCGGGATCGGCGGCGCCGACATAGGCCCACTTGGCGTCGATGAGCGCCTGAGCTTCGGCCGCCGATGCGAAGATCCGCAACGAGTCGGCGGTTCCCACCATGTCCGGTTCGCCGGAGAAGACGCCGAGCACGCCCGGAAGCGGCAAGGACTCCGCCTTGAGCCGCATCATCAGTTGCGGCCCGATCACCGCGCCGGCGGAGGTTCCATAGACGCCGATGTCTCGCGGGTCATGCGCGGCTAGCAGCGCCCGATAAACCGCCAGCGCGTCGTCAACCGCGGCGGGATAGGGATGCTCGGGGGCAAGGCGGTAGAGCACCGCGACGACTTCGAGCCCGCTGAGCGCGGCGATGGGGATGTTCTCCGTCAACGAGCCTGAATCCGTCGCGAAGCCGCCGCCATGCAGGTTGAGCAGAACCCGGCTGCGATCGACCTCGCCCGTGGTGCGCGCGATGCGGCGGACGGGAACGCCGGCGATGATGTCCTCTGTGACCGACACGGCGTGGACCTTGCGCTGTTCGGCGCCGATCATGGCCTGGATCTGCTCGGTGAACGGCCGGATCGTGCGCAGATCTATCGGCTCGACGGCGGTCATTGGCACGAGAGCGCCGAGGTAGGCGCGGGCTTCGGCGCTCAATGTTTCCGGCGGCGGCGGCATGTGGGCGGCGGGCTCTTGCTCGGGCATTCGTGTTCTGGCCTCTCTTGCCTTGGTGGCTGGAAAATCAGGGACACGTGCGACTTTCAAGCTCGGAGCCCCGGAGTTCAGTCACCGCCAGAGAGCCCGATAAAGTCGTACGTGTCCCCATTTTTCAGTGAGGTCGTCGGGTCCGCCTGAACTTCCGAACACGCAAAGCGGACATTGGCCACGCGCTACTGGAGGGCCTCGTCGCCCTTGATCGGCATCAATGCGCCATCGCCTTGTTTGTCATCGAACTGTTCGCCGAAGGAGGAATTCCCATGCAGAAGATCAGCCCTATGAAGCTTGGCCTTGCGCTGGGCGCTGTCGTCGGCCTTGGTTATCTCTGCTGGGCGGTTCTCGTCGCGGCCGGCTGGGCCCAGGCGATGCGCGATTTCATGCTATGGGGGCATTTCATCGGGCCAGTGCTGCAGGTCGGTCCCTTGGCCCCGGCGACAGCCGCAACTCTTGTCGCCTTTACTGGCGGCGCCGGATTCGTAGCAGGCGTAGCCCTGGGAACGATTTGGAACTCGCTGCATAGCGCCGGCCACGGCCAGCCGGCTTGAAGCGCCGAACCAGAGCCACGCCACGCCGTGGTCTCCGCCACGGTCTGGCCCTGGTGGCGGGAACTTTCGTCGCCGCCGGCGCCCTCATCGGGCATCTGCAGCGCGATCAGCGCGACCGTGACCTGACCGGCGAAGTGGCGCTTGTCGCCACGTTCGCCCTGGGCGTGCTTGCCCACACCAACCCGCTGCTGGCGCTCGAGATCGGCGTCCTCGTCGCGGCGCTGCTCGCCTATCGCTCCCAGATCCACCATCTGGTGCGTGAGACGCTGAGCGAACAGGAACTGCTCGACGGCATCTCCTTCGCCATCGCCGCCGCCGTCGTTCTACCGATGCTGCCCAATCGAGCTCTCGATCCTTTCGGCCTGTTCAACCCGTTCACGCTCTGGCGGCTCGTGGTCGTTGTCATGGGGCTGAGCGCGTTCGGCTATGTCGCCCAGCGCCTCGCCGGCGCGCGCTACGGCCTAGTGATCGCGGGGCTCGCGGGCGGCCTGGTCTCCGCCACGGCGGCCGTGGCGGCCATGGCGCACCGCTCGCGCTCGGGCGCGGCATAATCGTCTTCGTTCACGGGCCGTGACGGTGTTCCCTCATCGATCAGCCCGGTCAACCACCATGCGCGTGGGCGGGCGGGCGGCGTTTCGGGTGGCTGGCGCACCAACACCTGCACATCGCCGCTCTCCGAGCTCTCACAGAGGCTGGCTGAGATCAACGCGACTATAGTCGATTTTCGCCAAGCAACCGCTGGGTCAATGGCGACCGCTAACGGCCAAGCCATCGATTTCCGGACCCGCACCCAGGTCTGCCTTCCACCCCTCTCGGACATTCCGGGAGTCCGCTTGTGGGCGGAGGACCTAGACCGGCCCGCGCACGCTCTCGACCGGTGTCAGATGCGCCGGCGGGGCCAGGATGGCGGCGGTGGCGAAGACCAGGGCCGAGACCGCGAACAGGGCCGCGGCCGCCAGGGCCGGCCAGACCCGCTCGCGAACGACCGGCGGCTCGAGCCGCAGGCGCGCATCGGCCATGGCATCGGCGAAGGCTTGATCGGCGTCATACGACTCAAGAACGGTCATCCGGCGAAGCTAGCAAGCCGGCCGTTGGGCGTCATCCGGCGCTTTCGCCGGTCGCCGTGGAACCAGTGTCGAAAAACACCGTTCTGGGATTATGGACTCCTCCGACGGGCCCGACGGTCGTGAGCGCACGCAGCTGAGCCGGCGACGCATTCTGGCGGCCGGCGCCTTGCTCGGCACCGCGCCGCTGGGCGTCGCGGCGGAGACCATCGGCGGCTCCGGGCCGCCCTGGGCGCCGAATACTGCCGCCTATCCGCAAAGCCCTGACCCCGCCCAGCGCTACGACTTCTTCTCCGGGCCTGAGGCCGCCTTCATCGAGGCGGCGGCGGCGCGGATGATCCCCAAGGACGAGCTTGGGCCCGGCGCGCTGGAAGCCGGGGTTCCGATCTTCATCGACCGCCAGCTCGCCGGCGACTTCGGAAAGGGCGCCACCTGGTACATGCAGGGTCCGTGGGATGCTGGTCTGCCGACCCAGGGCTATCAGAGCCGCTACACCCCGGCGCAGATGTACCGGGCGGCGATCGCGGCCGTCGACAAGGCAACGCAGAACGCCTCCAACAACCCCTTCGCCAAGCTGAGCGGCGAGGACCAGGACGCCTTCCTCAAGCGCCTGGCCAGCGGCGATCAGCAGCTCGAGGGCGTCGACGCCAAGGCCTGGTTCAAGCTCTTGCTGCAGAACGTCATGGAGGGCTTCTTCTCCGACCCGATCTATGGCGGTAATCGCGACATGGCCGGCTGGAAGCTGATCGGCTTTCCCGGCGCGCGTTACGACATGACGGCTTACGTCAAACAGTACGGCAAGCCCTACCCCTTGCCGCCGGTCGGCATCGGCGGCCGCCCGGCCTGGTCGAGGGGCTAGCCGGTGGCGGGGGCGCATCCGAAGGTCGACGTGCTGATCGTCGGTTTCGGCTGGACCGGCGCCATCATGGCCCAGGAGCTGACCGATGCCGGGCTGAACGTGCTGGCGGTCGAGCGTGGCGACTGGATGGACACGGCCACCGACTTCTCCACCACCTTTGCCCAGGACGAGCTGCGCTATTACTGGCGCAAGGAGTTGTTCCAGAAGCCGGCGCACGAGACCCTGACCGTTCGCAACAATGCGACCCAGACGGCTTTGCCCATGCGCAGCCTGGGCTCCTTCCTGCCCGGCGTCGGGGTCGGCGGGGCGGGCCTGCACTGGAACGGCCAGGTCTGGCGCTTCCTGCCGAGCGACTTCACGGCGCGCAGCCACAATCTCGAGCGCTACGGCAAGACCGCCGTGCCTGACGACATGACTATCCAGGATTGGGGGATCACCTATCCGGAGCTCGAGCCCTATTACGACAAGTTCGAATATCTGTGCGGCGTCTCGGGAAAAGCGGGCAATCTGAGCGGGGCCGTCCAGCAAGGCGGCGATCCGTTCGAAGGGCCGCGGTCGCGGGAATACCCCAACCCGCCGCTCGACATGCCCTATGCGCCGATGTTGTTCGCCCAGGCCGCGGCCTCGTTGGGGCATCACCCCTTCCCGCATCCGGCCGCCAACATGTCGCGGGCCTATACCAACCCGCTCGGCGTCCAGCTCGGCCCCTGCACCTATTGCGGCTTCTGTGAGAAGTACGGCTGCGGCAACTATGCCAAGTCCAGCGCCCAGACCACTATCCTGCCGGTCTTGATGCGCAAGCCCAACTTCACCCTGAAGACCGGCTGCGAGGCGCTGAAGCTCAACCTGGCCGCCGATGGCAAGACCGTCTCCAGCGTCACCCTGATCGACGCCGACGGCCAGACCTACGACCAGCCGGCCGATCTGGTCATTCTCAGCGCCTACATCCTGCACAATGTCCGGCTGCTGCTGCTGTCCGGCGTCGGCAAGGCTTACGACCCCAACACCGGCGAAGGGGTGATCGGCAAGAACTACGCCTATCAGATCACCTCATCGGTCGGCTTCACCTTCGAGGACAAGATCCTCAACCCGTTCATGGGCGCCGGCGCGCTCGGCATGATGATGAACGACTTCAACGGCGACAATTTCGACCATTCCGGCCTTGGCTTCATCGGCGGCGGCTATATCGGCGTGCTGCAGACCGGCGCCCGGCCGATCGAGACCTTCTATAATCCGAACGACCTGACCACCTGGGGCGGCGACTGGAAGAAGAAGGTCGCCCGCGACTATCTGAAGACCTTCTCCGTCGCCACCCACGGCGCGGTGATGAGCCACAAGGGCAACTATCTCGACCTCGACCCGACCTATCGCGACGTCTTCGGCCGGCCGCTGATGCGGATGACCTTCGACTACACCGACAACGAGCACAAGATGTCGGACTATCTGACCGATCGCGCGCTCGAGGTCGCCAAGGCGATGAACCCGCGCGACATCACCCCCAGATACCGCAAGGGCTCCTGGGACGTCGTCCCCTACCAGACCACGCACAATACCGGCGGCGCGATCATGGGCACGGATCCCAAGTCGAGCGCGCTGAACAGGTATCTGCAGATGTGGGACGTGGCCAACCTGTTCGTCATGGGCTCGACCGCCTTTCCGCAGAACGCCGGCTATAACCCGACCGGCACGGTGGCGGCCCTGGCCTATCACGCGGCGGACGCCATCAAGTCGCAGTATCTGAAGGCGCCCGGCCAGCCGCTGGTGCAGGCTTAGGATCCGTGAAACGCCTCGGCGCCCTCGCCCTGGCCGCCAGCCTCGCGGGCCTCGTCCTGACCGCGCCCAGCGCCAGCCAGACTCCGCCGGTGGCCGTGAACGCGCCGTCGCAGATCGCGCAGGGCCG
>CALAEG010000032.1 GCA_937890965.1 uncultured Caulobacteraceae bacterium
CGGCAAGACCCTGAACGCCGGCCAGATCTGCCTGGCCCCCGACTATGTGCTGGCGCCGGAGGACAAGCTTCGCCAGTTCGTCAGCGCCGCGGTGAGTTCGGTCGAGACCATGTTTCCGACCATCAAGGACAATCCCGACTACACCGCCGTGATCGCCGACCGGCACTATGACCGCATCAAGGGCTATATCGACGATGCGCGGGCCAAGGGCGCCGAGGTGGTCGAGATCAATCCCGGCAACGAGGATTTCAGCCAGCAGCAGCACCGCAAGATCCCGCCGACCCTGATCATCAACCCCACCGACGACATGAAGGTGATGCAGGAGGAGATCTTCGGGCCGGTGCTGCCGGTGATGACCTATTCGACGGTCAGCGAGGCCATCGCCTACGTCAACGCGCACGAGCGGCCGCTGGGCCTGTACTATTTCGGCGAGGATGCGGCCGAAGAGGCGCAGGTGCTGGCCAGCACCACCTCGGGCGGGGTGACGGTCAACGACGTCATCTTCCATGTGGCCCAGGAGGAGCTGCCCTTCGGCGGAGTCGGCCCTTCCGGCATGGGCAGCTATCACGGCGTCGATGGCTTCCGCGAATTCAGCCACCGCAAGTCCATCTATCGCCAGCTGAAGAAGGACCTGGGGCCGATGAAGATGCTCAGGCCGCCCTATGGCGAAGGCGTGATGAAATACATCGCCGGGACGCTGAAGGCCTAGGTCCGCGCCGCCCGGCGCAGGCGTTCCTTCTCCCCCTGCGGGAGAAGGTGGCCCCGAAGGGGTCGGATGAGGGGTCGAAAGCCCTCCCCGGCAAATCCCGACGGCTACCCGGCGATCTCAGCGCGACCCCTCATCCGCCTGCTGCGCAGGCACCTTCTCCCGCAAGGGGAGAAGGAACAGAGCTTCTTGGTCATCGCACGGCCTGGCCTCCCGGAACCGGCGGCGGAATGACCGCCGGCGCCTGTTCCCAGCCGCCGCCGAGGGCCTGGAAGACCGCGACCTGGTCGTTGGAGACGGCCTGGTCCGACTGGGCGAGCTGCTGATCGGCGCTAACCAGGGTGGTCTCCGCCGTCAAGAGATCGAGGAAGCTGAGCGAGCCGGCGCGGTATTGGGTCTGCGCCAAGGTGAAGGCCCGGTTGGCGTTGTCCCTGGCCGAGGACAGCGCGGCATGGCGGCTGAGTTGGCCGCCGTAGGTGGTCAGCGCGGTCTCGGTGTCGCGCAAGGCCGTGAGCACGGTCGAGTCGAAGCTGGCGATGGCCGCCGAGGTCTGGGCGGTGGTCTCGCGGATGTGCGCCTTGGCCGACAGGATGTTGGGAAAGCTCCAGGTCAGCAGCGGGCCCAGCGCGTAGGAGACGGCGCTGGACGAGCCCAGGCCGCCGATCGATCCGGCGGCCGAGTTGATCGCGCCGTTCAGGCTGATGGTCGGATAGAGGTCGGCGGTGGCCACCCCGATCCGCGCCGTCGCCGCCGCCACGTTGCGCTCGGCCTCGCGCACGTCCGGCCGCCGGCGCAGCAAGGCCGCCCCGTCGCCCACCGGCAGGATCTGGGCGAGCCTCGGCGGTGCGGCGCAGGCCGCGGCGTCGGCGGGGACCTCCGCCGGCGTGCGGCCGAGCAGGGCCGCCAGTTCGAACAGGGCCGCGCGTCTTTGTGCCTCAAGCGTCGGGACCGTTGACCGCGCCTGGTCCAGCAGGGTCGCCTGGCGCGCCACGTCGAGGTCGGAGACCGCGCCAAGGCTGCGTTCGGTGACCAGGATGTCGTAGCCTTGCCGCAGCACCGAGACCGAATGGCGCGCGACAGCCGCCTGTTCGGCATAGGCGCAGACATTGGCGTAGGCGTTGGTGGTCTCGGCGGCCACGGTCACCCGCACCACGTTCTCGGCGTCGGCCGCTGCCTGGGCATTGGCCTTGGCGGCCTCGATCCCGCGACGGATGCGGCCGAACAGGTCGAGCTGGTAGGCGGCGCTGAAACCGGCGCTGAACCCCCATTGCGGCTTGGCCGCCACGCCATTGACGGCGGAGAGCAGCGCGGCGGTGGAACTCTTGCCATAGGTCGCGCCGGCGCTGGGGTCGGTGGTCGGAAAGAGGCCGACGCGCGCCTCGTCGAGTAGGCCTTGGGCATAGACCAGATTGGCCTGGGCGGTCTTCAGGTCGGCGTTCTCGGCCAGGGCCTCGGGCACCAGCCGGTCGAGCACCGGATCGTCATAGAGCTTCCACCAGTCGGCCGGCAGCTTCTGGTCGCTGGCCGCCACGTCTGGCGTGGCCGAGACAAACGGCTGGGCGGCGGTCGGGGCCGTCCCGGGCGCGACATAGCGCGGCCCGACCGCGCAGCCGGCGAGCGCCAGAACGCCGATCAGGCAAAGGCGGGCGAGGCGGCGGTTCATGGCTCGAGCAGCTCCCCTTCATGCGGCCCGCCGCTGGTGGTCGGCACCTCTGGCCGCCTGGGCGGCGGCTTCGGCAGGCGCGCGGAGACGGCGCGCATGACCACGTAGAAGACCGGCGTGAACAAAAGGCCGAACACCGTCACCCCGATCATGCCGGAGAAGACCGCGACGCCAAGGGCTTGGCGCATCTCGGCGCCCGCGCCGCTGGCGAAGGCCAGGGGCACAACGCCAAGGATGAAGGCGAAGGAGGTCATCAGGATGGGGCGCAGACGCGTCCGCCCGGCCTCCGAGGCGGCCTCGTGCAGTTCCAGGCCGTGCTCCACCTCGCCCTGGCGCGCGAACTCGACGATCAGGATGGCGTTCTTGGCGGCCAGCGCGATCAGCACCACCAGGCCGATCTGGGTCAGGATATTGTTGTCGGCGCCGCGCAGATTGACCCCCAGGATCGCCGCCAGCAGGCACATGGGCACGATCAGGATCACCGCGAACGGCAGGGTCACGCTCTCATAGAGGGCGGCCAGCAGCAGAAAGACCACCACCACCGCCATGCCGAAGACCATGATGCCGGTATTGCCGGCCAGCTTCTCCTGATAGGCGAGCTCGGTCCATTCGTAGCCGTAGCCGGGCGGCAACCGCTGGGCCGCCAGCCGCTCCATGGTCGCGATCGCCTGGCCCGAAGATCGGCCCGGCGGGCTGTCGCCCTGGATCTCGGCAGCGGGGAAGAGGTTGTAGCGCAGCACGCGATAGGGGCCGGTGGTGTGCTGCAGATTGACCAGCGAGCCCAGCGGCACCATGGCGCCCGAGGTCGACCGGGTCTGCAGCTCGAGGATGCGGCTCTCGTCGGCGCGGAACGGCGCATCGGCCTGGGCGAGCACCTGAAAAGTGTGTCCGAACAGGTTGAAGTCGTTGATGAAGGTCGAGCCGAGATAGGTCTGCAGGGTGGCGAAGACCGCGCTGTCGGGCACGCCGAGGGTCTCCGCCTTGGCGCGATCGATAGCGGCATGGATGCGCGGCGTCTTGGTGTTGAAGGTGACAAAGGCCCCGACGACGTCGGGGGTCTGGTTGGCCGCCTGGGCCAGGTCGTTGGTCACCGCCTCCAGCGCCCGCGCGCCATGGCCGCCCTGGTCCTCGATGATCATCTTGAAGCCGCCGGTGGACCCGATGCCACGCACCGGCGGCGGCTGGATGATACGGATGTCGGCGCCGGTGATGACGCTGAGGCGCTTCTTCAGTTCGGCGATCACCGCGGGGGTCTTCAGGTTCGGGCGGTTGCGCTCACCGAAGGGCCGCAGCACCAGATAGACCTGGCCGGCGTTCGAGGCGGTCGCGCCGGTGGTCGCATCGACGCCCGCATAGACCGACACCGCCAGCACGCCGGGCGTATCCATGGCGATCTGGCGCACCTGCCGCTGGATCACGTCGGTACGCTCCAGGGTCGCGCCGGCCGGCAGGTTGGTGGCGATGATCAGCTGGCCCTGGTCCTGGGCCGGGATGAAGCCCTGCGGGGTGACGCCCAGGCGCCAACCGGTCAGCAGCAGCAGCCCGACATAGACGATCAGCATCAACGTCGCCATGCGCACCAGCCGGTGAATCAGCACCGAATAGCGGCCGGCCAGCCGGTCGAAATTGCGGTTGAACCAATCCGGGAAATCCCCCAGCCGAAACCCTCGCCGGGTCCCGGCGGGAACCTCGCGGGCCACGTGGCCGCGCATGATCAGGGCCGCGAGCGCCGGCGACAGGGTGAGCGAGACGACCAGCGAGATCAGCGCCGCCGAGGCGATGGTCAGGGCGAACTGGCGATAGAACTGGCCGGAGATGCCGGTGATGAAGGCCGTGGGCACGAAGACCGCCATCATCACCAGCACGATGGCGACCAGGGCGCCGCCGACCTCGTCCATGGTGATATGGGCCGCCTCGCGCGGCGTCACCCCGAGGCGCAGATGCCGGTCGATGTTCTCGACCACCACGATGGCGTCGTCGACCACGATGCCGATGGCCAGCACCAGGCCGAACAGCGACAGGTTGTTGATTGAGAAGCCGGCCGCCGCCATCACCGCCAGGGTGCCGATCAGGCAGACGGGAATGGCGATGATCGGGATGATCGCGGTGCGCCAGCTCTGCAGGAAGATCATCACCACCAGGACGACGAGGACCAGCGCCTCGAGCAGGGTCTTCTCGGCCTCGACGATGGAGGCGCGGACATATTCGGTCGGGTTGTAGATGATCTTGTAGTCGAGGCCGGGCGGGAAGCTCTTCTTCAGCGTCTCCATCTCGGCGCGGACGGCGGCGGCGGTGGTCAGGGCGTTGGAGCCGGGCTGGGACAGCACGCCGATGGCGACGGCGTTGTAATTGTTCATGTAAGCGTTGGTTGTGTAGTCGGCCGCGCCGAGTTCGACGCGTGCCACGTCGGAGACGCGGGTGGCGCGGCCTTGGCTGTCGGTCTTGATGATGATGTCGCCGAACTGCTCGGGCGTCGTCAGCCGGCCAAGGGCCTCGATATTGTACTGGTAGGCGCTGCCGCCATGGGCCTCGGGCGCCTGGCCGATGGCGCCGGCCGCCACCTGGACGTTGTGGCTCCGCAGGGCCGAGACGATGTCGGTGACGGTCAGGTCGCGCGCCGCGGCGCGATCGGGGTCGATCCAGATCCGCATGGAATAGTCGCGGGCGGCGCGGCTGTTGGCGTCGCCGACGCCGGGGATGCGCAGGATGGCGTCGCGGATGTGCAGGCCGACATAGTTGGCGATGTACTGCTGGTCGAGCGAGCCGTCGGGCGAATAGGTGTGCACGGCCAAGAGGATGTCGCTGGAGCTCTTCCTGACCGAGACGCCGGCCTGGACGACCTCCGGCGGCAGCAGCGGCGTCGCGGCCGCCACCCGGTTTTCCACCAGCACCTGGGCGGCGTTCGGGTCGGTGCCGAGCGCGAACGTGACGGTGATGGTCACGTGGCCGTCGCCGGTCGACTGCGAGGACATGTAGATCATGTTCTCCACGCCGTTGATCTGCTCCTCGATCGGCGTGGCGACGGTGTCGGCCAGCACCTCGGCCGAGGCGCCGGGATAGTTGGCCGACACGTTCACCGTCGGCGGCGAGATGTTCGGATATTGCGCGACGGGCAGGGTCGGAAAGGCCACCGCCCCGGCCAGGGTGATCAGGATGGCGATCACCGCCGCGAACACCGGCCGGTCGATGAAAAAGTGCGAAATTCTCATCGGGCGGGGGGCGAGGCCGCCGGCGCCGCATCGACAATGGTCGCGGACCCCGCCGGCTCGCCGACGGCATCGACCGTCTGGGCGTCGGACGCCGCCGGGGCCGGGGTGATCCGGCCCTGGTGCGGGGTGACCTTCTGGCCAACCCGGGCGCGCTGAACGCCGTCGATGATGATGACGTCATTCGGGCCGATGCCCTGGCGGATGACGCGCAGGCCGCCGGTCAGCGGGCCGGGCGTGACATCGCGCTCGGAGACCTTGCCGCTCGGGGCGACCACATAGACCAGCTGGCGGGTCTGGTCGGTGACGATGGCCTGGTCGGGGATCAGCAGCGCCAGATAGGCGCCGGAGCCCTGCAGCCGCATGTGGCCGAACATACCGGGGGTGAGGAAGTTGCCCGGATTGTCCACCACCGCCCGGCCGCGGATGGTGCCCGAGCCGGTGTCGAGCGCATTGTCGACGAAATCCATCCGGCCTTTCCAGCGATAGGTCGCCTCGTCCTGCAGCCGGATCTCGACCGGGGTCTGCGCCACGCGCGATGACGGCCGTGTGCCAGCGGCGTTTTCGCGCTGGTACTTGAGATAGGCGGCTTCCGAGCCGGTGAAGGCGAAGCGGATGGGGTCCAGGTTGACGATATTGGTCAGGACCGTGACATCCGCCGTGACCAGGTTGCCCGGCGCGATGCGGCGATCGGAGACCCGTCCGCCCAGCGGCGCGACGACGCGGGTGAATTCGAGGTTGAGCGCATTGGTCTGCACATTGGCCTGGGCGGCGAGCAGGTCGGCGGCGTCCTGCCGCTGGGTGGCCATCAGCAGGTCATCGGCCTGCTGGCTGATCGCCTTGGCGGCCAGGAGCTGGGCCCCACGGGCGGCCTCGGTCCTGGCATTGGCCAGGGCGGCCTGGGCATGCGCTTCCTGGCCCTTCGCCTGGTTCAGCGCGGCCTGATAGGGCCTTGGGTCGATGACGAACAGCACCTGGCCCTTGCGCACCACGTCGCCGTCCTTGAAGCCGACCGACTGCAGATAGCCGGAGACCCTGGGGCGGACATCGACGGAATCCTCGGCGACGAACTGGCCGACATAGTCGTCCCAGTCGATCACCGTCTCCTGCAGCGGGTGTGAGACCGTGACGCTGGGCGGCGGCGGCGCGGCCACGGGCTTCGGCGCGCAGCCCGC
Organism: uncultured Caulobacteraceae bacterium; assembly: GCA_937890965.1. Taxonomy (GTDB): domain Bacteria; phylum Pseudomonadota; class Alphaproteobacteria; order Caulobacterales; family Caulobacteraceae; genus Poindextera. The sequence goes on from CALAEG010000032.1 coordinate 6,751, forward strand.
CAGCAACAGGCCGGCCGCGAGCGACGCCGAAATCAGCGCGAAAGGTTTACGTACGGGCAAGTTCAGTCCGTCCTCGTATGGGCCAACGCACTATGCCGGCCCGCCCCCGCTGGCAAATGCAGCGGGGGCCTTTTAGGCGGCGTTCTTTGCACGCATGTTGCGCAAAACAGCCGCCGCTAGGCCGGTTCGGTCGATCGGCTAAGATGGCGGCGAGGAACAAGGAAGGCGAACGGATGGCGGCTGAACCAAGCGCGGCTGAACTGAGCTATGTGCGCGGCGCCGATCGGCCACCGCTGCGCGAAGACACCATCGGCGCGGCGCTCGACGAGGCGGCGCGGCGCTGGGGCGACCGGGAGGCGGTGATCTCGGTGGCGCAAGGCATCCGCTGGACCTTCGCCGAGTTGGCGGCCAGGGCCGACGCGGTCGCGGCGGGGCTTCTGGCGCTGGGCCTGAGCCAGGGCGAGCGCATCGGCATCTGGTCGCCGAACAATGCCGAGTGGGTCTTGACCCAGTTCGCCGCCGCCAAGGCCGGGCTGATCCTGGTCACCATCAATCCGGCCTATCGCGCCTCCGAACTGGAATACACGCTGAACAAGGTGGGCGTGAAAGCCCTGGTCGCCGCCCACGCGTTCAAGACCAGCAACTATGTCGAGATGGTCGAGGCCCTGGCGCCGGAGATCGACGGGTCCACGCCCGGCCAACTCGACGCGGTCGCCCTGCCCCACCTGCGCGCGGTCATCAAGATCGGCGGCGCG
>CALAEG010000033.1 GCA_937890965.1 uncultured Caulobacteraceae bacterium
GCGCGATCCTCGCCCGAGGCCTCGCCGGTGCCCATCATCGCCTTGCCCATCTCGGTCATCACCGTGCGCACGTCGGCGAAGTCGAGATTGATCAGGCCGGGCAGCACCATCAGGTCGGTGATCGAACGGACGCCCGAATGCAGCACCTGGTCGGCCATGGCGAAGGCCTCGGTGAAGGTGGTGCGCTCGTTGGCGATGCGGAACAGGTTCTGATTGGGAATGACGATCAGGGTGTCGACATAGCGCTGCAGCTCGGCGATGCCGGCGTCGGCCAGCCGCATACGGTGGCGGCCTTCGAAGGTGAAGGGCTTGGTGACCACGCCCACCGTCAGGATGCCCCGCTCGCGGGCGGTCTTGGCGATGATCGGCGCGGCGCCGGTGCCGGTGCCGCCGCCCATGCCGGCGGTGATGAAGACCATGTGCGCGCCATCGAGATGCTCGCCGATCTCCAGGCCGGACTCCTCGGCCGCCGACATGCCGATCTCGGGATGGGCGCCCGCGCCCAGGCCTTGCGTCACCATGACGCCGAGCTGGATGCGCCGCTCGGTCAGCGAGCGCGACAACTGCTGGGCGTCGGTATTGGCGGTGACGAACTCGACACCCTCAAGTCCCGACTCGATCATGTTGTTGACGGCGTTGCCGCCGGCGCCCCCCACGCCGAAGACCACGATGCGCGGCTTCAGTTCAGTGGTCCGCGGCGCGGAAAGGTGAATAGCCATGGGGACCCCTCGTCCTTAACTTCCGTACTACGGCGACGTCCGGCGACCCGTCTGCCGGGCCCGCGACGGATGCCCTGATTCAGCGCTTACTAACGTTAATTGGCGGTTAATCGCATTAGCCTGAGTCGGCCGCCCGTCGACTTTGTCGCATGACAAAAATTGTTGATTCGAAAGCGTTTGCGACGCTTCGAGGCGCGAGGGTGCGACCAATTTCCGCCTTAGTCTTGTTCCCGAGTCTGAACGATTCTGTTCAGAGGTTGTCGCGCAGCCAGACCGCGGCGCGGGTGAGCGGCGTCGCGTGGGCGTCGGGCAGGGCCGAGCGCGAGCGCCCGCCCTTGGGCTTGTAGGTCACCGCCTCGCGCGGGCCGAAGGCGGCGCGCTGCAGCACGCCGGCGGCGGCGCAGAAGGCCGGGCCGGACGCCGCGTCGGCCAGGTGCGGCACGCGCCGGGGCCGGCCGAGACGCACCGGCCGGTCGAACACGCGCACGGCGACTTCGCGCACGCCGGCAAGCTGGCTGGCGCCCCCCGTCAGCACCACGCCGGCGCTGGGCTCGAGCGGCGCACCGGCCGCGCGCAGACGTTCGCGCAAAAGCTCCAGCGTCTCTTCGACCCGGGGCGCGATGATGCCCTTGAGAAGAGAGCGGGGCGCGATGACCGGACCGGCGCCCGGATCGTCGCCGCGCGGCGGCGCCTCGATCATTTCGCGGTCTTCATTGGCCGAGGCGATGGCCGAGCCGTGCAGGGTCTTGATCCGCTCGGCGCCGGCGATGGAGGTGGAGAGGCCGCGGGCAATATCCGCCGTCACATGGCCGCCGCCGATGGCGAGGCTGTCCACATGCACCAGCGAGCCGCCGGCGAACACCGCCACCGAGGTCGAGCCGCCGCCCATATCCAGGCAGATGCAGCCCAGGTCCATCTCGTCGTCCTCGAGCGCCGCCAGGCCCGAGGCGAAGGGCGCGGCGACGACGCCGCGGAATTCCAGGTGGGCGCGCTCGACGCAGAAGCCGAGCATCTGGAACATGGCCTCGCTGATCGAGACCACCATCAGGTCGAGCCGCAGCACCTTGCCGAACATGGAGCGCGGATCGCGCACGCCGCGCTGGGAATCCACCGACCAGGTGATGGGCAGAAGATGGATCAGCCGTCGGCCGGGCAGGCGCACCTGGGCCACCGCCGCGGAGATGGCGCGGCTGAGATCGACGTCGGAGATCGGCCGGGCGCCCAAGGGGATTTCGGAGGCGACGCGGTGGCTGGCCAGTTGGCCGCCGGAGGTGGTCACGGCGACGCCCTGGACGCTGACGCCGGCCACCGTCTCGGCGCGCTCGACCGCCTGGGCGATGGCGTCGGTGGCCTCGTCCATATTGACGATGGAGCCGCCGCGCACGCCGCGCGACTGCACGTGGCCGACGCCGGCGGTCTGCAGGGTGTGGTCCTCGCGGTTGATCCCGCCCGGCTTCATGATGAAGCAGGTGACCTTCGAGGCGCCCAGGTCGAGCGCCGCCACCACCGGCTGGCGTCCCGCCAGGGCCTTCAGCCCATCCCGGGCTTCCCGCCGATCCTCAAGCCGCGACATCTGAAAACTCCTCAAAGTCCTAGTGCTCATGCGCCATTGGCGGCGGGTGGGGCGGTGGGACCGGCGTCGCGCGGACGCACGGCCACCAGGTCCGGATCGCGCAGATCGATGCGCGCGAAGCCGAGATCGAGAATTCGCGATTGCTGGTCGAGTTTGTCGAGCTGGTCGAGCGCCGCGGCCTCGCCGTCGGCGGGCAGTTCGATCAGTCCGCCATCCTTGGTGCGCAGGTCCCACCGCCGGTCGTCGACGCGCACAATGGCGTCCAGCCGGTCCATCAGGCGTCCCCGGGGGCGCAGCAGCTTGATCACGGCCGGCGCGGCCTGGTCGGCGCCCTCGCCCACCACCAGCGGCAGGTCGGTGAACTGGCCGGGATCGGCCTCCGGGATGGCGCGGCCCTCGCTGTCGATGACCAGGTTGCGGCCGGCGTGCTGCCAGACCGCCATGCTCTGGCGCTGGGTGACGGCGATGACGATGGTGTCGGGCAGGAGCCGGATGATCTTGGCCGACTTGACCCAGCCAACGGCCTCGACCCGGCCGCGCAGGGCGTTCAGGTCCAGATGCAGGATCGGCTGGTTCTTGCCGAGCGCGGCGGCCTTCAGGATGTCGGCGGCAGCCGCGGGCGTCGCGCCCTGGACCTGCACGGCGGCGACCCTCAGGCCAAGCCCGATCAGGCCATTGTCGACGTTGGCGACCACCTGGTCGCGCATCCGGTGCACGCGCGGATCGGTGGCGAGAACCGCGGCGACGCCGGCCAGCGCGATCAGGGCGGCGAGACTGACCGCCGTCAGCGGCGCAAGGCCCAGACTCTGGGCGGCGGCGAGCTTGGCGGGAGCGTAGGGTTTTGATTTCGCCGGCTTGGCCGGGCGTCGTGGCGGCTGTGCGACCTTCGGCCGTGCGCGGCCCCGAACGCGGCTAGGCGATCCCCCTCGCATCGCCGCGGCCATAGGCATCCTCCACGATCCAGCCCACCAAGTCGTCGAACCCCACGCCCTTGTGCGCCGCCTGCTCTGGAACGAGCGAAGTGGGCGTCATGCCGGGCTGGGTGTTGACCTCTAAAAGGACCAGAATGTCGTTAATGTCGTCATAACGCAGGTCGGTTCGCGTAACGCCCCGGCAACCAAGAGCGGCGTGGGCGAGCTCGGCCATGCGCAGGGCGCGCTCGGCGGCTTGCGAGGGCATGCGGGCGGGAATGATGTGGGACGAGCCGTCCTCGCCATACTTGGCCTCGTAGTCGTAGAAACCGGCGCGCGGCACGATCTCGGTGACGGTCAGGGCCTGGCCGTCCATCACCGCGACAGCCAGCTCCAGGCCACGGATATAGGGCTCGATCAGCACCTCGTCGCCGAAGGTCCAGGAGGGCGCGACCAGCGCTTGCGGCGGGCCATTGGCGCCTTCGAAGACCAGAAAGACCCCGACCGAGGAGCCCTCGGCGTTCGGCTTCACCACATAGGGCGGCGCCATGACGTGCTCGCGGGCGGCCTTGAAGCGGTCATAGAGGCCGCCGCCGGGCACGATAACGCCGGCCGCGGCCATCACCGCCTTGGCCTTGACCTTGTCCATGGCTAGCGCCGAGGCCAGCACGCCGCTGTGGGTATAGGGCA
>CALAEG010000034.1 GCA_937890965.1 uncultured Caulobacteraceae bacterium
CGCCGTATCGGTGTTGACCCTCGCCTCATGACGTCGCCATGTTCGCGACGATCGACATTTCAGGCTGGAGGGTCCGGTGGTGACAGAGACAGCATCGACCGCCGCCAGCCAGACGATCGAGACGCCAGGGCTCGACCAGACCGTTGAGATCATTGTCGATACCTGGGGCATTCCGCACATCTATGCGGCCAGCGCTCACGACGCCTTTTTCGCGCAGGGATTCAACGCCGCACGCGAACGGCTCTGGCAGCTCGACCTGTGGCGAAAGCGGGGGCTGGGACTGTTGTCGGCGAACTTCGGGCCGTCCTACGTGGAGCAGGATCGGGCGGCGCGGCTGTTCCTGTACCGCGGCGATATGGACGCCGAATGGGCGGCTTACGGCCCCGATGCCAGGTCCTGGTCGGAGGCCTTCGTCGCCGGGCTCAACGCCTATGTCGAACGGGTGCGAGCTGGCGCGGCGCCGCTCCCGGTGGAGTTTCGGCTGACGGAGAGCGTTCCGGCCCTTTGGCAGGCCGCCGACCTGGTGCGCATCCGCGGCCACGGCATCAGCAACAACGCGGAGTCCGAGTCGATCCGGGTGCGGGTCGTGGCCGCGGGCGGACTGGACGCCGACCGCCTGCGCCGCAAGCTCGAGCCGGAACACAGCTTGCGGATCCCCGACGGCCTGAACCCCGCCGACGTCCCCGCCGACGTGCTGGCCGTCTATGTGCTGGCGACCAAGGAGGTGACCTTCACGCCGCCGGACGCGACCGGCCCTGTCGACCAGGACCCGACGCAGGCCGATCGCGCCGCCGCGGAGGAGACGCAAGGGTCCAACAACTGGGCCATTGCGCCGTCGCGCACGGCCACCGGCCGCGCCATGCTGGCCAGCGATCCGCATCGGGTGCTGGGTGCGCCGTCCATCCGCTATCTGGCGCACCTGGACGCTCCGGGGCTTTCGGTGATCGGCGCCGGCGAGCTGCATCTGCCCGGGATCACCATCGGCCACAACGACCGGATCGCCTTTGGCATCACCACCTTCATGGTCGATCAGGCGGACCTCTATGTCTACGAGCTGAACCCCGAGAACCCGCGCCAGTACCGGTACGCCGACGGCTGGGAAGACATGCGGATCGTCCATGAGACCCTGGCCGTGAAGGGCGAGGCCGCGCGCGAGGTCGAGCTCGCCTATACCCGCCACGGCGCGGTGCTGAAGATCGATGCCGCCGCCAACCGGGCCTTCGCCCTGCGCTCGGTCTGGTGGGAGCCCGGCGCGTCCTCCTATTTCGGCGCGGCGCGCTACCAGACCGCCGGCGACTGGACCGCGTTCAAGGCCGCGCTCGCCCACTGGGGCGCCGCCTCGATGAACTTCGTCTATGCCGACGTCGATGGGAACATCGGCTGGATCCCGGCCGGAAAGATCCCCCGGCGACCGAACTGGGACGGCCTGATGACGGCGCCGGGCGACGGTCGCTACGAGTGGCGGGGATTCCTGACCCAGGACGAACTGCCGAGCCTGTTCAATCCGGCAAGGGGATGGGTCGCCACCGCCAACGAGATGAACCTGCCCGAGGGCTATCCGGCTGAGGAGCGCAATATCGGTTTCGAGTGGGCCGATCCCGGGCGGATAGATCGCATCGACGCGGTGCTGTCGGCCAACGACCGGGTGAGCATCGAGGATTCCGTGGCGCTGCAGATCGACGACTACTGCACGACCGCCATGCGCGCCGTGGCCCTGCTCGCCGGCCTGACCTCAGCCGATCCCGAGGTCGACCAGGCCCTCGAGCTGCTGGGCGCCTGGGATGGGCATGAGGGCGCAGGCAGCGCCGCCGCGGCCATCGCCGAGGTGTGGCTGAACAAGCATCTGGGTCCACAGACCGTGGCCAGGGCGACGCCGGAGGCTGCGATCGCCCTGGTCGGCATCGGCTCGCCCTACGCGGTGATCGCCTATCTGCAGGCGCCCGACCATGCGCTCGGCGACGACCCGAAGGCGGCGCGGGACGCGCTGCTGCTGGCCAGCCTGAGATCGGCGCTGGACGAGATCGCCGAACGCCTCGGACCCGACATGGCGGCCTGGCGCTGGGGCGATCTGCACCACGCCCACTTCGTCCCCGCCGCAGCGGTGCTGGCCGACGAGGCCTTGCGGACCCGGATGAGCCACGGCCCGACGCCGATCCCGGGGTCGGCCTATACCATCCGCGCCGCCACCTTCCGGATGGAGGACTTCGCCGCCTACAACGGCAGCTCGTTCCGCATGGTGCTGGACGTGGGCGGCTGGGACAACAGCCGGGTGATGAATGCGCCGGGCCAGTCCGGCGATCCGTCCAGCCCGCACTACAACGATCTCTTCCCGCTCTGGGCGGAGGGAAAATATGTTCCCCTGCTGTTTTCGCGCGCGGCGGTCGACCAGGCCGCGCGGCTGGTGATCCGGCTAGAGCCGGGACCCCGGGACTCGTCCTAGCCGTCGACCTTGAGGTCGAACTTCTGGGCGTCCACCGGGCGCGTTTTGCGAAATTCCGCATCCTCGACCGGCGTCGCCGCCAGCGTCACCCGCGCTGCGACGCCGATATTGTGGATGATGTCGGCGATCTCGTCGGCTGTGTGTTTCGGGTCGGTCGCGACCATGATGGTGCGGTCGAGGATCTCGAGCGACCGGGCGCACATGTCCTTGGAATAGGTCTTCCGGCACTCGGCGTTGGCCGGCATGTTGAACGGGTTCATCGCCGGATGCGCCGCGCCCGCCCCCATCAGCACCTGATCCCATTCCGTATAGGTGTGGCGGCCTGTCTTGCCGATGATCACGCACGGAAAAAGTTCGCTAAAGCGCCTGGCCGCCTCCGCCGAGGGCAGGCTGTACATGACCTGAGCCGAACAGTCGGACTCGGGGCTGTTCATCGGCGTCGCCTTCAGGCCGAGATTGCCCAGGGCCCGCGTCGCCTCGAGGATCGCCGTCTTCTCGGCGCGCATCGCCTGGATCATGCCGTCCAGCCGGTCGAGCTGCACATTGAGCATGGCGCCCATCAATTCGGAAGCGCGGGCCCCATTGCCCGAGAAGGGTTTGACGTCGTCGTTGCGGCCCTGCCAGTAGAAGTGGCAGGGGTCGATGGCGCATCGCGCGCGTTCGGCGAGAACGTCGTCGTTGACCGCGACGCCGCCGCCTTCGCCGCAGGTCATGTTCTTGAAGTAGTTGAAGCTGAACGCGCCGATGTGCCCGAGCGCGCCGAACTTGCGGCCCTTGTAGCCGCCGCCAACGCCCTGGCAGGCGTCTTCGATCACGATCAGATCATGCCGCTCGGCGATCGCCATGATGGCGTCCATGTCGCAGGCGGCGCCCCACATATGAACCGGCACGACCGCCCGCGTCCGCGGCCCGATCGCCGCTTCGATCGCCTTGGGATCGATGGTGATTGTCTCGTCGATATCGACGATCAAGGGGATCGCGCCCACTGAGAGCACCGAGGTGGCGGTCGCCATGTAGGTGTGTGCGGGGATGATGACCTCGTCGCCCGGCCCCAGCCCAACGGCGGTCATCGCCGCGGCAAGCGCGTTGCTGCCGCTGGCGGCGAGCGCGAAATGCTTGAGGCCGAGATGCTCGGCGTAGCGGCTCTCGAACCGTTCGCACTCGTGGCCTACACCATAGCGAAAGAGCGCGTTCGCGCGGATCACGCGCGTGACGGCGTCGATCTCTTCCTGCCCAACCTGATACATGGCGTCCCTCCTGGAACCCGCGCTGACCGCCAGGCCTCCGGTTTGATGCTAGTATGTGCCCTGACATGACGTCCAACCCTTACGCAGGCGCGCGGCGCACGGTCGTCATCCACGAAGACGATCTCGGCATGACGCACGGCGCCAACGCCGCCTTCGCGGATCTCACCGCGATGGGGGTCTGCAGCTCGGGCTCGGTCATGGTCCCCTGCCCCTGGTTTCCAGAGGTGGTCGAAATGGCGATCGGCAATCCGGCGCTGGACCTTGGCGTGCATCTGACGCTCAACAGCGAGAAGAAGCCTTATCGGTGGCGGCCGCTGACCAACCCGCCCAGATCGGCCGGCTTGACCGACGAGGCCGGTTATTTTTGGGCCGACGTGCCATCGCTCAGAAAGAACGCCGCGCCGGAAGCGGTCGAGGCCGAGCTGCGCGCCCAGATTGACGCGGCGATCGCCGGCGGGATCGACGTGACCCATCTGGACGATCACATGGGGGCGGTGATGATGCCGGAATTCGTCGAGATCTACGACCGGCTCGGGCGCGACTACGATCTGCCGATCCTGCTGGTGAAGGATCTGCAGCGCTTCAATCCGATGAGCTATGCCGGTCCGGCGCCGACCGCGCGATACGATCAGGTCGTCGCGAGCGCGCGGGCGCGCGGCGATCCGATCTTCGACCTGGTCATTGAGAGCCCATGGGCGCGCACGACCGATGCGGAGACGGCCTATCGGGAGATGTTCGCCAGCATTCCAGACGGCCTGACCTACCTGGCGCTGCACTTCAATGCGCCGGGTGATTTCGAGGCCATCGAGCCCGAGTTCGCTCACATCCGCACAGAGGAATACGCCTTCTTTCGCTCGGGCCGGATAGAGGCGCTGCTTGCCGAGCATGAGATCGAGGTGACCGGCATGCGTCAGATCCGCGAGCGGCTCCGGGCGCACCGAATCCAAAGCTGAGCCGCCCCTTATTCTAGTACCTCGCAGCGCCTACTCGTCGAAGCCGACAAACACTGCCGCGTCATCGACGGACTTGCGGCGCGATACGACCGGGTTCGCCGGAAAGGACTCGTCGGGATAGCCCATGGCGATACAGATCATGATGACCTGGTCGTCGGGGATCCCCGCATGCTCGCGAACCACCGGCGACTGCATGATGCCCTGACTGTTGATCACGCAACCGAGGCCTCGCGACCAGGCCGCGTTGACGAGAGCGTTGGCGACAGCGCCGCAATCGAAAGGCGCGATATCGCCGCCGTGGATCGATCGGTCATAGGTGACGACGACCGAGACCGGCGCGTCGAACTGGCGAAAGCCGCGCAGCACCCAGTCCTTGCGCTTTTCCTGGTCATGCCGTTCGATGCCCATGGCCGCGAACAGCTGCTTGGCGATCTCGATCTGCCGCTCCCTGTGCGTCCCGACATATTCGCCGTGGCCGCGGAACTCACGCGACGACGGAACGCCCGCCAAATTGCGTTCGGTGTTGCCGGCCCGGATGCGGTCGAGCGGCGCTCCGGCGACCACGTAGAAATTCCAAGGTTGCGTGTTCAGCGACGACGGCGCGCGCATGGCCATCTCAATGACCTCTCTGATCAGCGCCTTGGGCACAGGGTCGGGCTTGTAGCCGCGGATGCTTCGCCGTCCCAGGACAACATCGTCGAAGGTCGATGCCGGACCGACTGATGGTTTCATTGGCTCTTTCCCCTGCACGGGCGTCATCGCCGACTGGCCGCGCGGGCGCAATAGGCCCAGGTTCGCCAAAAGACCGACGCCTCCGCCTCAAACAGTTGTTTAACTTTTCCTCCGCGGCTGGCAAAGATGGCGGCCACGGCTTTCGACGGCGGAGCCCCGCGACGCGCATCCCCCCCCCGCGCCTCCGGCGGACCGGCCAGCAACCAGGGAGAGACACCAAATGAGCGAAGTCCAGGAACGGGCGCAGTCGTCCTTCAATCTGAATCCGCAGGATGAGTTGAACGACCTGCGCATGTCGGCCAAGGCCCTGCCGCTGCTCGAGCACGTCAGGCGCTTCATCCGCGAGACGGTGAACCCGATGAGCGAGGAGTACCGGCGGCTGGGCGAAGGCAAGGCCGACCCCTGGTCCTTTGCGCCCGGCCAGCTGGAAGTGTTGGAGAAGGCCAAGGACAAGGCCAAGGCCGAAGGTCTGTGGAACTTCTTCCTGCCCAATGCCGAGACCGGCGAGGGCCTGTCCAATCTCGACTACGCCTATATCGCCGTCGAGCTGGGCAAGAACCCGATGGCCTCGGAGACCATGAACTGCGCCGCTCCGGACACCGGCAATATGGAAGTGCTGGAGCGCGTCGGGACGCCGGCCCAGAAGAAGCAGTGGCTGGAGCCGTTGCTGGCCGGCAAGATCCGCTCGGCCTTCGCCATGACCGAGGTGAACGCCGCCTCGTCGGACGCCAAGAACATCAATACCCGCGCCACCCTGGTGGGCGACGAATACGTGATCAACGGCGAGAAGCACTACATTTCCGGCGCCGGCGACCCGCGCTGCAAGATCATGATCACCATGGTCCAGACCAGCCCGGAGGGCCCGCCCAACCTGCGCCAGTCGCAGATCCTGGTGCCCACCGACGCGCCCGGCGTGAAGATCGTCGGCCCGATGGCCGTCTTCGGCAATGTCGACGCGCCGCACGGCCACATGCACATCATCTTCGACAATGTCCGCGTGCCGGAGTCGAACATGCTGCTGGGCGAGGGACGCGGCTTCGAGATCAGCCAGCTGCGCCTTGGCCCCGGCCGCATCCACCACTGCATGCGCGCCATCGGCCAGGCCGAGAAGGCCCTGGACCTGATGGTCACCCGCGGCCTCACCCGGGAAGCCTTCGGCAAGCCCATCATCCAGCTGGGCGGCAATATCGAGATCATCTCCAAAGCCCGCATCGACATCGAGGCCATGCGACTGATGGTGCTGAAAGCGGCAAAGGCCATGGACGTCCTGGGCAACCAGGAAGCCCGCATCTGGATCCACATGGTCAAGGCCATGATCCCGGTGCGCGTCTGCGAGATCATCGACCAGGCGATCCAGATGCACGGCGCCCTCGGCGTCAGCCAGAAGACTCCGCTGGCGCAGATGTACACCTCGACCCGCACCCTGCGCATCGCCGACGGCCCCGACGAAGTCCACCACATGGTGGTCGGCCGCAACGAGCTGCGCCAGTACCGCGAAATGCCCCATGACCCGTCAACGGCGGCCATATTCCGCAACTAGTCTGCCTGCGGCGCTCACCGGCTTTTTCAACAGGTCAGGTGAGCGCCAGTTTGCAGCGGCGCACTGTGGAACGACGACTAGTGTGGCGATTCAGAAACTCGCCACCGCCCGGTGGCGAGTTCTGAGCGAATTTCTGAATCAAGAGCCACACTAGAAGTGTTTGATTTTGCTAGTGTGCTTATTGGATTTGAAGTTCGCACAGAGTTCGACCCATAAGCGGGCGAACTTCAAATCCAGCACACTAGGCCGCCAGCGCCGTTGCGAACTGTTCCACGGCCCAGTCGACCTGCCCCTCGGTGATCACCAGGGGCGGGGCGATGCGGATGGTGTGGTCGTGGGTCTCCTTGGCCAGGACGCCCAGACCCTGCAACACCTGGCAGTAGCGGCGCGCGCCACCCGCCTCCGGGTGCAGCTCGACCGCGATCATCAGGCCGCGGCCGCGCACCTCCTTGACGGCGGCCGAGCGCATCGCCTCCAGCCCGGCCATCATCCGCGCGCCCATGCGGTCGGCGTTCTCGATCATTCCCTCCTCGACCAGCACCTTCAGCGCCATGCGCGCCACGGCGCAGGCCAGCGGATTGCCGCCGAAGGTCGAGCCGTGCTCGCCGGGCCTTAAGACCCCAAGCACCGCCTTGTTCGAGAGCACCGCCGAGACCGGGTAGAAGCCGCCGGACAGCGCCTTGCCAATCAGGGTCAGGTCGGCCTCGACTCCCTCGTGCTCCTCGGCCAGCAGCCGGCCGGTGCGGCCAAGGCCCGTCTGCACCTCGTCGAAGATCAGGATCACATCGTGATGCG
>CALAEG010000035.1 GCA_937890965.1 uncultured Caulobacteraceae bacterium
GGGGACGCCCCGTTTCACCGTCGACATCGCGCTTCCCGGCATGCTGTACGGCCGGATCCTCCGCTCGCCGCTGCCCCACGCCGAGGTTCGGACCGTCGATGCGGGCTCGGCCGCGCGTCATCCGGGCGTCAGGGCCGTTGTCGTGGTGTCCGGACCCGATGCGCCGGCGGGCACGGCCGTGCGCTATCTCGGTGCGCCGGTCGCCGGTGTCGCCGCGGTTTCGAACGCGGCCGCCGAGGAGGCGCTCAGCCTCGTCCGCGTCGACTACAAGTCGCTTCCCTTTGTCGTGGACCTGGACAAGGCGCGCGAGGCCGCCGCGCCTCCCGTGTATGACAGCGAGTCCGCCCCCCAAGGTTTCGCCTCGGGGTTCCCGGCGCGGCCCGGCCTGCCGCTGGTTGGCAATGTGCGCGGACCGGCCGCCGATAGCCGGGGTGACGTGGAGCAGGGCGTCGCGCAAGCCGATGTCATCGTCGAGGCCGAGTATCGCACTCAGGTGCAGACGCATTGCTGCCTCGAGCCGCATGCCATCGTCGCCGATTGGCGGGCGGACGGGCTGACGGTCTACATGTCCACCCAGTTCACCGCCGGCGTGCGGCGCGAGCTTGCAGAGGCCTTCGGCCTGCCGCTCGGCCGCGTCCGCGTGATTGTCGACGGCATGGGTGGTGGCTTCGGGTCGAAGTCGGCGCTGGGAGTCTATGGGCGCATCGCCGTTTCGCTTTCGCGCCAGGCGAAGGCGCCCGTGCGCTTGGTCCTCGACCGGCAAGAGGAACAGATAGATTCGGGCAACCGCCCGGGAACCTGGCAGAAACTGCGGGTCGGCGCCCGTCGCGACGGCACGCTGACCGCGATCTCGCTCTTGAGCTACGGCACTGCGGGCGTCGGGCTGGGCGCGGGCCTCGGCGGTTTCGCCCAAGGGCTCTACGCCTGCCCGAACTTCGAGTCCGCCCAGTATGATGTGTTCACCAACGCCGGGCCGGGCTGCGCGATGCGCGGGCCAGGCAATACGCCCGGCGCCTGGGGGCTCGAGCAGGCGATCGACGAGCTGGCGGAACGCCTGTCCATGGACCCGCTCGCCCTTAGGGACCGGATCGACCCGAGCCCGGTGCGGCGCGAGGAGCGACGCCTCGGAGCCGAGCGGATCGGCTGGGGCCGGCGGCATGCGCCGGGCGTCGATCCGGGGCCGGTCAAGCGCGGCCTCGGCGTGGCGCAATCGCTCTGGGGCGCAAACGTGCAGACCAACGCCGCCTGCGAGGTGCGCCTGCTGCGTGACGGCTCGGTGGAAGTGCTGTCAAGCGTCCAGGACATCGGAACGGGTGTCGGCACGATCCTGGCCCAGGTCGTGGCCGAGGTCTTCGGGCTGCGTCCGGAGCAGATCACCGCGCGCATCGGTGACACGGACTTCCCGGCTGGGCCGCCGTCCTACGGAAGCCGCACGACCGCCTCGATCACTCCGCCCGCCCGCACGGCCGCCTGGCGGGTTCTGCAGTCGCTTTTCGTCGAGGCCGCGCTCGCCCTCAACGCCGCCCCTGAAGACCTGATCGCGCGCGATGGACGCATTTTGGTCCGTGACGAGCCCGGCCGCGGACTGGGCTTCGCAGAGGCTGCCGCCCTGTTGCGGACCGATCGCATCAGCGCAGTCGCCTCGCGCAGCGACGATTACGGCGGCTTTCGCCGGCGTATGGGCGACGCGGCCATCGCCCAGCAGGATCTGGGCGGCGTCCAGTTCGCGGAGGTCTCGGTCGACACCGAGACCGGCGTCGTGCGGGTCGAGCGGGTGGTGGCGGTTCAGGACTGCGGCCGGCCGATGAACCCGCGGCTGGTGGAGAGCCAGGTGCAGGGCGGCGTCCTGATGGGGCTGTCCTACGCCCTGTTCGAGGACCGCATCCTCGACCAGCACACGGGCCGGATGCTGAACGCGAACCTCGAACAGTACAAACTGGTGGGCTCGTGCGAGACGCCGGCGATCGAGGTCCTGCTGCTGGAGAACTATCAGGGGCAGAGCGCCACCGACGCCTACGGCATAGCCGAGCCCTCCAACATCGCCACGGCCCCGGCAATTGCCAACGCGGTCTACAACGCGATTGGCATTCGCGTTCGCGCCTTGCCGATGACACCGCAGGCGGTCCTCACGGCCTTGGGCAAGGTTCCCTCGGCGGACGTCCGGACATGAACCGTTTCGCCTGGGTGCGCGTGACGACAATTGAGGATGCCGCTGCCGCAGCATCGACGACGGTCGCCGACGCCATGACTGTTGCTTCGGTCGCCGCCGGCGACCGCGTTGTGTCGGTCCTGAAGGCCGGCGGCGTCGACCTGCTCGACCTGATGAAGGAAGGACTGCTCGCGCCGACGAGAGTCGTAAGCCTGAAGGAGGTCCCTGGCCTCGACGGCATTGTCGAGGACGAAGCCGGCGGCTTGCGCATCGGAGCCATGGTCACCCTGGCCTCCATCGCCGATCACCCACTAGCCCGCCGGCTCTACCCCGCCCTGACCACTGCCATCGGCGCCTCGGCGAGCCTGCAGATCCGCAATGTCGCCACCCTGGGCGGCAATCTGCTGCAGCGGCCGCGCTGCTGGTACTTCAGGTCAGACGCGTTTCACTGCCTGAGGAAGGGCGGCGGCCACTGCTTCGCGATCACGGGAGATCATCGATACCACGCGATTTTCGACAACAGGCTCTGCGCGATCGTCCACCCGTCCACGGCGGCGACGGCGTTGGTCGCCTTGGGCGCGACGCTCGAACTCGCCACAAGCGAGGGGGCCGTACGCCGTGTTTTGCTCGAGGACTTCTTCGTGTCGCCCGGCCGGGACCTCCAGCGCGAGAATGATCTGAAATCGGGCGAGGTCCTGACCGCGGTCCTTCTACCTGCGGCGCCGAACCTGCGGATGGCCTGCCTGAGGCAGGGCGAAAAGGACGCTTTCGACTGGCCGCTTGCCGACGTGGCCGTCGTTCTTGACCTCGACCAGGACGGCCTCTGCCAGCGCGCCGCGATCGTGCTCGGCGCGGCGGCGCCTACGCCGCACAGGGCGAAAGCCGCTGAGGTCGCGCTTGCAGGCAGACGCATCGACGAGGATGCGGCTAGGCAAGCCGGGCGCGCCGCCCTCGACGGCGCCGAGCCGCTTGCCGGGAACGCCTATAAGCTGCCTCTGTTCGAAACCCTTGTCCGACGCGCTATCCTCAAAGCCGCAGTGGCCGAATGACAAGCCGTGGACAGCCGACGCAGGTTGAGAACGCTCAGGCGGCGGAAGTCAGCACGATCTCTGCACAGACGCCACCGCCGAACTCCGGCCAGTGAAATTCGGGCAGGCTCATGTAACAGGAGGTAATATGAAACAGGTCAAAACGCAGCCGAAGTTGGACCCTCGTGCCGAGCAGGCAAAGCCCGAGCAGGCGGGTCGGAAAGCACAGGAGAGCCAATCGAGCGCGGCGGCTCGACCGCCTCAGCGCGCTTTGCCGGGACGCAAGCCACTCTTTGGCAACTGAAGGAGCAGGCGGCCAATCCACGAGCAGGAGCCGCCGAGAATTGTAGGTCGCCAGATGCATGACCAGACAACACCATCTCCTGAACCTGCGGCCGATCTGCCGCGTGATTGGCTGATCCGCGAAGCGCGATCGAAAGGATAGCTTTCCGACATGGCCTTCACGCGCATTCTCATCGCAGTCGACACCAGCGAGATCGGCGTCCATGCGGCCCTGGTCGGGCTCGAATTGGCATCAGCGCTCGGCGCTAAAGTCGCGTTCATTCACGTCATCGGGCCCGCCCTCTCCGATGACGCATGGATGGCGGTTTCGTCGCTTGAGCTAACCCTGCCACCAGACTACGAGATCGCACAGGTCCTGAAGAGCCTGCGCGGGCGCGTGCCTATTCCCAAAGATGCGACAGAATTCGCCCCTGTCGGCGACCCCGTGGAGTCCATCGTCGGAGCCGCCCGCGGCTGGCCGGCTGACCTGATCGTGATCGGCAGCCATGGCCGTGACGGTCTGGGTCGTGTTCTGCTCGGAAGCGTTGCGGAAGGGGTCGCGCGGCATGCGCCATGCCCGGTGCTGGTCGTGCGAAAGTGATTGTAGCTTTCCGCCGTCAATCCTCTCTATGGCATTGTCAGCCCAAAGTTATCCGCGCCTTCACATCCCGCAGTGAAGACGCCCATAGCTCCAGCGTTGTCTCGATCGATGCGCTCGACATCCCATGACCTCCAAATCATGGTCACCCATCGATTCAGACATCGATCGTCAGTGCAACTGTAATGCTAGGCCTGAACGGCATTATCGGAAATGGTGACAGTTCTCACATGGGAGAATTGATCATCAGACTGACCTTCGCCGCAAGTTCTTCTACTGAGAAGGGCTTGGTGACCATGGCCATATTGGCGCCCAAGAACCCGGCGCGGATAGCCGCATTTTCCGCGTAGCCGGTCATGTAAAGAATCGGTAGCTCGGGCCTGTGGGCGCGCGCCGTCTCCGCCAACTCGCGGCCGTTCATGCCCGGCAGGCCCACCTCGCAAATCATGAGGTCAATGCGCTCTCCAGAGGTCAGATACGGCAGGACCGCCACGCAGTCCGGTACAGTCTGCTCCCGCTAAGGCGCATAGCGACAAACCCCGGAACAGGCGCAGCTTCACCCCTACCAATCCGTCATGGATGGCCCTGTCGGGACCGGCAATCTGGGCCCCAACGGCGCTGAAATGGTCCTGTGTCTCTAGGGCCAGCCCGCACGGTTGAGTTTGCCCTCTGGAACACCCACGCAGAGACGCGCCCACCTACGCGCCGCTCTGACGCGCCGCCGTGCCATCGATGGCGGTCTGCAGGTCGGCTGTCCGTATTGGCGGCTGTCGTCGCCGAGGCGGGCCTGATATGACCGCACCCCGTCGGTGGGGATTGGGAATCTATCGAATGGACGAGGATTTCCGCAAGGCGGCACTGGACTATCACCGCCTACCGCGGCCCGGGAAGCTGTCGGTCGAGCCGACCAAGCGGATGGCGACCCAGCGCGACCTGGCGCTGGCCTATTCGCCGGGCGTCGCCGCCGCCTGCGAGGCCATCGTCGCCGATCCGGGCGCGGCGCGCGACCTAACCGCGCGCGGCAACCTGGTGGCCGTGATCTCCAACGGCACCGCCGTTCTGGGCCTGGGCAACATCGGCCCGCTGGCCGGCAAGCCGGTGATGGAAGGCAAGGCGGTGCTGTTCAAGAAGTTCGCCGGCATCGACGTCTTCGACCTGGAGATCGACGCGACCGAGATCGACAAGTTCTGCGACATCGTCGCCGCCTTGGAGCCCACCTTCGGCGGCATCAACCTGGAGGACATCAAAGCCCCGGAATGTTTCGTCATCGAGCGCTGCCTGCGCGAGCGGATGAACATCCCGGTGTTCCACGACGACCAGCACGGCACCGCCATCGTCTGCGCCGCCGCGATCCGCAATGGCCTGGTCGTGCAGGGCAAGGCGCTGAAGGACGTCAAGCTGGTCACCTCGGGCGCCGGCGCCGCCGCGCTCGCCTGTGTCGACCTTCTCGTCTCGATGGGCCTGCCGGTCGACAACGTCACCCTGACCGACATCAAGGGGGTGGTGTACGCCGGCCGGGGCGACGAGATGGCGCCCAACATGGCCCGCTACGCCCGCGCCACCGACGCGCGCACCCTGCCGGACGTGCTGGGCGGGGCGGACGTCTTCCTAGGCCTGTCGGCACCGCGGGTGTTCAAGCCGGAGTGGTTACCGCTGCTGGCCGAAAAGCCGCTGATCCTGGCCCTTGCCAATCCCGACCCGGAAATCTCGCCCGACGAGGTCCGCGCCGGCCGGCCCGACGCCATCATGGCCACCGGCCGTTCGGACTTCGTCAACCAGGTCAACAACGTCCTCTGCTTTCCCTTCGTCTTCCGCGGCGCGCTCGACGTCTCCGCGACCACCATCAACGAGGCGATGAAGATCGCCGCGGTGGAGGCGATCGCCGGCCTGGCACGCATGGAGGCGAGCGAGGTCGTCGCTGCGGCCTACGGCGGCGCGGCGCCGGTGTTCGGACCCGACTACATCATCCCCAAGCCGTTCGATCCGCGGCTGATCCTGCACATCGCCCCGGCCGTCGCGCGTGCGGCGATGGAGTCCGGCGTCGCCAAGCGGCCGATCGCCGATTTCGACGCCTACCAGCGCGAACTGGAACGCTTCGTCTACCGCTCGGGCCAGCTGATGCGGCCGGTGTTCGAGACGGCGCGCAAGACCCCGCGCACCGTGGCCTACGCCGAGGGCGAGGACGAGCGGGTGCTGCGCGCGGTGCAGACCGTGGTCGACGAGCGCCTGGCCCGGCCGGTGCTGATCGGCCGCCGCTCGGTGATCGAGGCCAAGACCGCCGAGCTGGGCCTGCGCCTCGATTTCAACGGCCAGGTCGAGATTTTCGATCCGGGCACCGACGACACGGTGTTCGCCCCTTTGGTCGCTCGCTACCAGCAGCTGGTGGATCGCCGCGGCGCGCCGCTCGACATCGGCGCTCGCCGCTTGCGCACCCGCCCCAGCGTCGCCGCCGCCATGCTGCTCTTGGAAGGCAAGGTCGATGCGGCCCTGTGCGGCGGGCTCGGCGACTGGTGGCGGCACATGACCGATGTGCTGCCGATCATCCCGCGCCAGGCGGGCGTGGCCCGCGTCTATTCGCTATCCAGCCTGATCCTGCCCAACGGCGTGCTGTTCTTCTGTGACACCCATGTCAACGTCGATCCGACCGCCGAACAGGTGGCCGAGATGACGGTGCTGGCGGCCGAGGCGGTGCGCCGGTTCGGGGTCGTACCCAAGGCCGCGCTGCTCTCCCACTCCAGCTTCGGCGCCAGCAACTCGCCGACCGCCCGCAAGATGCGCGAGGCCTTGAAGCTGGTGCGCGAGCGGGCGCCGGAGCTGGAGGTCGACGGTGAGATGCATGCCGACGCCGCGCTCAGCG
>CALAEG010000036.1 GCA_937890965.1 uncultured Caulobacteraceae bacterium
TCACCGCCCCCGCTGCCGGGCGCGTGCGCTTGATCGCCGTCGCCGAAGGCGCGAGCGTCCAGGAGGACGACGTCCTTGTAGTGCTCGACCCCGGCTGACGGAGTTGTCAGGTTAAGCTCGAATACTGTCGATACAGGCTTCGTCGCGTCGTACCGATGGAGAGCGGTCTCTGATTTTACAACAGTTTTCGGCGTGCACGATAACCACCGGATGGCCAAAATGGACCTATACTTGGCTAACTTGACAGCACCCAATCCGAAATTGCGCCGAGTCGAGCTAACCGGCCGAGAGGGCATAGGCAACGTCGGCATAGGTGCGCAAGAAACATCGATGGACGGTGCCCACGTCCATGCCGCGCATATTCCTGGCGACCGATCTCGCCCCTTGGCTCCCGGCCGCAGAGCGGACTTCTTGAAGTTCGGTTGAGGGTGAACCGGTCCATTGGCTGGCCTCACCTCGCTTGACGCAGATCAATGCAGTCCCCTGCCAACGTGGTTGGCTGCGTCCCGCGACGTTAGAAAGAGGTGAGAGGAGGAACGCTAATGCTGGTTTCCCGAATTCTCAAGGACAAGGGCGACCTTGTCTTCACCGTGACACCCAACGAGACCATCGCCGGCGCGGCAGCGTTGCTGCACTCCAGGTGTGTCGGTTCAATGGTGGTGGTCGACGAGGGTGGCTCGGTGGTTGGAATACTGTCCGAGCGCGATCTTGTCCGGGCTGTGGCCGAGATGGGTGCCGACAGCATGTCGCGATTGGTCGTCGATTGGATGAATCGCGATGTGGTGTTCGCCACGCCTGCCGAGACGGTTCACGCGCTGCTCGCGCGCGTGACCGACCGCCGCACGCGTCACCTGCCCGTGCTCAAGGATGGTCGCCTGGTGGGAATCGTCTCGATCGGTGATTTGGTGAAGAGCAAGATCGCGGAGACGGAGGCGGAGGCCGAAGGCCTGAAGGCCTACATTTCCGCGGCCTGAAGGCCGGTGGCGTTCTCAGTCACGGGCTCGGCCGCAAGTTGCCCAACTCCATAAATTCGACTGGATATTGGATATCTTTGGAAAAAGCTGAGGATAGAGTTGGTCGATTGCGATGATGCGGCAGAAAAGATTGATGCAGCGTAAGTAGTTGGCCGAATAAATGTAGTGGCAGTCCCGTTGGAATATCACGAGGATCAGATCGCAGACGCTGGCTTGATCAACATCAATCCGAGCGCCGTCGGCGCAGGGCGTAAGGGTATTGTGAGCCGGACGGCCGGCTTCGAACTTCGCACAAGGATGTTCCTATGAAAAAGATACTCGCCGGGGCCATGGTCCTGTCGCTCCTCGGAGCCTCGGTCGCCACGGCCCAGCCCGGTGGTCAGCACCGAGGCTGGGGCCATGATTATGGCAGCGCCGGTCACCATTGGAATCGTGGCGACCGGGTGGGCTACAATGATTGGAGCAGCGCACAGCCCGTTGACTATCGTCAACACCATCTTCGCAAGCCGCCTCGTGGCTACGAATGGCGGCAGTCGAATGGCCAGTATATTCTGGCGGCAGTAGCCACCGGCGTGATCGCCTCCATTATTCTGAATGCCGGCCACTAGGCGAAGGGCGTGTGTGAAGCGGGCGGGCTAACTATCCGGCCCGCCCGCACGAATCCGATGAACTGCCGGATCGCGTCCGCAGCGCCATCGGATGGCGGAAAGCACCTCTCCAATTTCACACGCGCGGCCGTCAGGCGGCGGCTTCGGGCTATTTCAAGTATCCGCGCTCCCGATAATAGCGCGCGGCGCCTGGATGGAGAGGAAGGTCGCCAACCTTGGCCACCCGGTAGCGGTTGTAGGAGAAGTTCCCCATGCTCCACTCGAACAGATCCTGCTGTTCGTCCAGCGCCTTGGCGACGAGATAGGCGAAATCCTCCGGCATGTCCGCGCGGCCGTATATGGCGGTTCCGCTGCGGGCGACAGTGTGGATAGGCGACTCCTGGCCCCGCAGCAGGCCGGTGGGGATGTCGCGCCGCTCTAGGTCGAGATCGCGGGCCAGCTTGGCGACCAGGTCCTCCGGCAATTGCAGATAGACCAGATCCTCCCGCTGGCTGGCGTCGTACCAGATGTTGAATTCCGGCGCGTTGGCCAAAGTGCCGTAGTGGATGATCACGTCTGCGTCGGCCCGCAACTGCGGGACCAGCGCGGGCGCGAAGGTGGCGCCCGCCGCTTTCAGCGAGTCCATCGTCACGCCGTAATAGGGAAACATCACGCCCGAAACGTCGGCGTCGGCGACGATCTTCAAGGGGCCCTTGTGGTCCTTAAGCTGGGTCAGATCGCTGATGCCCGAGCTGCGCTTGACCGCCACGATGATGTAGACCGGCGAGGCGATATTAGCGATCAGACGCAGTTGTCGTCGCGGTCCCTCGTTCGCGTAGGCGCCAGTCCCGTTGTAGGCGGCGATCAGGATCTGGTCGGAAGTGGCGCCGAACTCGACCCGGCCCTTCGGCGGCTCCGGAATATAGCTGTCTGGGATGACGCCGTTGCCCATATGCGGGTTCCATGGCGGCGGCATACGCGCGTCGCCCACGATCCTGGGCGCATCGGCCATGAAGCAGTGGTAGCAGATCTGGACGTCGTAGTGGTAAGGCGCGAGCGCCGCCTTCACCACATCCGCCATCGCCCCCCAGGGACAGGTCTTGCAGGCGCCCCCGAACACCGGTCGGTGGGCGGCGATGCCGATGCCGGGCAGCTGCGCGGGGACCGCGGCGGTCATCGCGGTCGTCTGGGCGTCGCCGGGGGCCGGCCAGGCCAGTACGCCTGTGAACATGAGCGCAATCGCGACGATCAAGGCTTTCATCGAGCGCGTCATGGGCGTTTCCTTTGTCTGCATCACCAACGGTCCCGTGCGCCAGCGTCCTACCCGCGCGGCATGGTCGTCGGCGACATCTGCGCCAGCAGCTGACGCACCGCCGACAGCGGATCGTTCACCACTCGGCTGGTCAGGTTGAATTCCATCACCGAGCGGTCGGCGGCGGTGAAGGGCGGCCAGTGCGGGATGCCGGGGTGATCCGGCTTGCCGGTGCGCGCGAAGGCGACCCAGGCGCCGGCGATCTGATCGGCCATATGCTTAGGTCCGGGCCCTTCGCCGACATAGGCCCGCACCTTGTCGAAGTTGTAGAGCGCGAAGGGAATCTCCATTGTGTGAGGGGTCTTCAGCGCACCGCCGGAGACAGGCGTCTCCCAGGTCATGAACCACACATAGGCTGGCGCTCGCCCGTTGGTGGCCTTGGCCTCGGCGACCATTTCCGATCCTTGCATCACCCGGGCGCTGATCATCTGAATCCAGAGATAGGTCGGTGAGTAGTCCGGATAGGCCTGGCGGTAGGCCGCCAGCAGCTTCTGGCCCGGCTCGCCCAAAGGTTTGACGCGGCTCTGCAGATCAGCCTCGGTCATGGTCCCGAACCAAGGCTCGCCGGCGGTGAAAATGGTCCATTCGTCCTTGCACCAACCGACCAGGATCGGCACGTCCGCCGAAACCTCAGGCGCGCCCGGAAAGAACGGATCGCGGGTGATGGCCACGCCATCCAGGATCGGGCCGCTTCCCCCCGCGCCGCCGACATTCACCTTCTGCGCGGCCGCGGTGATCGTCAGCGCCGGCAGGGCCTGCAAGGCGGCGATATCGCCGGGCGCCACCTTCAGCGCGTCGAGCAGCGTCTTGGCCGCCGCGGTCGCCCGCTCCTTGCGTCCGACGACGGGGTTGGCGCCGCTCTCGATCGAGGCCTTGTGGAACAGGCCCTTGGCGCTGTCCATGGACAGGAGCAGACAGACCTTCTGGCCGCCGCCCGACTGGCCCATGATCATCACATTGTCAGGATCGCCGCCGAATCCGGCGATGTTCTCCTTCACCCACCGCAGGGCCAGCACCAGATCCTGCATCCCTACCGTGCCGGATGAGGCGTATTCGGGGCCCATCAGATCGGCGAGGTTGAGATAGCCGAAGACGTTGAGCCGGTGATTGACGCTCACCGTCACCACGTCGCCGAACCTAGCCAGGCCGTCGCACTGATAGATGGGCTGCGAGCCCGAACCATAGGCGAATCCGCCGCCATGGATCCAGACCATGACCGGCCGCTTCTTGTCGTCGGCGCCGGGCGTCCAGACGTTCAGGAAGAGGCAATCCTCATTCATGACCTTGATGTCGGAGGGCGTGGTGAACACCCGGTGCATCTGCAGATCGGCGTCGGAGGCGGTGTTGACGGTCGCGCCGCTGGCGATCTGCATCGCCGGCGCGCCGAAATCGGTCGCGTCATAGACGCCTGTCCACGGCTCGGCGGGTTGCGGCGGCATGAAGCGCAATTTGCCGATTGGCGCTGCGCCATATCGGATGCCCTTGAACGAGAGGACGCCGTCTTCAACCAGCCCTTGAACCGCTCCGCTCGCCGTATGGACAACCGGGCTCGGCGTCGGCACGCCTGGACCGTGCGCGGCGGCTCCCGGTTGCGCGGGCGCGGACACAGCCTGGCCCGGGGCAAGTGCGGACGCGCCCGCAAGGGCGGCCAGACCAAAAACCGCGCGCCGATCGACACCTTTACTGTTGGCGTTCTTCATGTTCGTTCTCCCTCAATTTTCGCGCTGCCCGGCGGGCGAGCAGCCGTTCCGGTTCGCTGACCGATGATCCGTTCCAAGGACTCGACCGCGACCTGCACCGCCTCCCGCTCGCTTGGCGAGAGAGTGGCCAGGCGTTCGGCCATCCAGTCCCGTCGCTTGGCGGTGATGGTTTCCAGTAGCGCGCGTCCGTTGTCGGTGATGACGAGCCCGACGCGGCGTCGATCCTGGTGCAGCGCCGGATCGCCCGCGACCAGGCCTGCGACCTGCAGGCGCTTGACCCGCTCGCTCATGACTGAACGCGCGACATTTTCGATGGCCGCCAATTCGGAGACCCCGAGGCCGGGACTATGCCGCACTTCCGCGAGCAGCATGGCGTCCGCATTCGAGGCGCCCGCGCCGGCGTTCTGCGCGCGCAGCTCGCGATTGAGCTGCAGGACCAGACGCTGAAGGCGATGCGCCAGATCGTTCGAGTGACGCCCCTGTCCCAATCGGTCCACCACGATTGTTCGTTAGCCTAACTATCTCAAGCGGCGGCCTAGGCTGTCAAGCCAGGGACCGGCGCGATTGTCGAGATGGGCCGCCGGGTCTCGGTCGAAACTGGGTCCGTCAAAACACCGTGGTCGGACCGAGCCGCTGGCCTTCGCGCGCAAGTCACCCTTTCGGCTTGATCGACTTTTGTAGTGTGAGGCGATCATGGTCTGCGCCGCGCCCCCTTCGACTTTCCATTGCTAGTTCACTTAGCCGGTTCTCTGGTTCTCTTGACCTGACCTTCATCTCTTTGCGCTTTCCTCCGCGTCAGGAAACGTAGCAGGCACTGACCGAGCCGGCGCTGTTCTCCGTATTGGACAACAGCCGAGGGTGTTGTCAGCGCAAAAATTCACGGCCAGCTAACGCGGGGTCGGTACCTGGCGCGGATGAGCACTGTCAGACTAAACTCGCTGTTAGGGTTCAGGCCGTAATTTCACGGTGTCGGTGGTGGTCTCCGGGAGTCGCTTCGCCTCGAGCGAAACCTTCCCGCTGCCCGAAATTCCGGCCGCCGCGGCAAAGACCCACGCTCTCCTCCCATTAGTCTGACAATGCCAGCGGGAGATCGGCACGAATTGGCGCCGAGAGCGGTCTTCGGTCGGTTAGTTTGACAATGCCTTCAGGAACCTTGCCGGCGAGAAAGCCTCGGCGTTGAGTCCCCAGTCGGCGAGATCGGCCGGGACGCCGAGCCCGAGCGCCAGGGCGCCCCCCAGGCGGGCGGCCGCAGGTGCGGTCTGCATGCCGTAGCCGCCCTGGCCACTGAACCAGAAGAATCCGGGAACCATCGGGTCGTATCCGAACACGGGCGTGCGGTCTGGCGCGAAGGTTCGCAGCCCCGCCCATGCGCGAATCACCCGCCGCACTGGGAGATCCGCGGCCGTCTGGATGCGGTGCACGCAGAGGGCGATATCGAGCTCCTCGGGCGCGGCGTCGACTGGCTCCGATGGGGTTTCGTCGGCCGGCGAAGCGAGCAGGCGGCCAGCCTCCGGCTTGAAGTAGAACTGTTCGTCAACGTCGATCACCGTCGGCCATCCGGCGATCAACACGTCCGTCGGGGGATCAATCAGGATCGCCGTCCGCCTCTTCGGCACGAGGCCAAGGGGCGTGGCGCCAGCGAGCGCCGCCACTTGGTCGCACCAGGCCCCAGCGGCGTTGACGACAATTCTCGCCTCGACCGTATCACCGCCAGCAAGGCCGACCCGCCAACCAGAGGCCCGCCGGTCGATCCGCTCGACGCGCGCGTCCAGTCGGAACTCGGCGCCCCGCACATTGGCCATGAGCAGAAAGCCGGCGTGCAGGCCGTTGGCATCAATGTCGCAAGCGTTGGGCTCGAAGATGGCGCGCGCGACCGCCTCCTGTCGCAGCACAGGGACCATGGCCCGCGCTTCGTCGACACCGATCTCCCGGAACGCGGCCCGGGTTTCGCCGATCTCCTCGGACAGCGCGCCGAGCGCCGCGAGTTGACCTTCGTTTGCGATATTGAGGCACCCGCGTCGGCTCAGCAGCGGGTGGTCGGCGAAGCCTTCGACGGGTGCGTCGAAGAAGGCCCGGCTGGCGGCGGTCAACATTCTCACCCATGCATTGCCATAGGACTCGATGTACATGGCCGCCGAGCGGCCGGTCGTGTGGTAGGCGTGACGCTCCTCCTGCTCAGCGACGAGTACGCGGCCGTGGGGCGCCAATTCGTAAGCTATCGAGGCGCCGGCGATCCCCGAGCCGCAGATGAGATAGTCGTAGGCCGTCATGGCGTCCCTCGAGACGAAGCCGAGTTGGCATTGTCAGACTAAAGCCGAGTGGTAGGATTCTGGCGTTGATCCAGCGCACCTTCACCCAGCACTGTCAGGTTAAGCTGGCGCGGCCAGGATCTCCCCTGCCCTTCCAAAATCTAGGCACACGTCGCCTGTGACCACGC
>CALAEG010000037.1 GCA_937890965.1 uncultured Caulobacteraceae bacterium
CCAGCGTTCCAACATGGCGGTGATTTCGTCCGATGCGGCCTCCTGAGCGGACAAATCGAGCCCGGTCAGTTCCACGGTCCCCAGCCGCGGCCTAGCCTCCTTTCGACTGGAGCGATCGTAGGCGGGATCGTAGTGGTTTGCGACCAGATCGGTGGCAAGGGCTTCGAGGTCGCCAGCGTCGGCTAGGACGCGCCACGCTGCAAGGGCCTTGCGCCCAGGGTAGACCGGAAGGCGCGCCAGAGCGGCGTCGAAGGCAGCTCGGTCTTGGACAACCTCGGCATAGTGCGAGGCGAGGTAGCGGGCGCGTTCGGCGAGGGGCGCGGAAAGCTGGATGCACGGGGCGGAGGCCATCGCTTTCCAAACGGTGGGCGGGACCATGCGGTCGCCTACCTTGCTCGCCTCCGCCTCAACAACGATCGGCAGGGAAGGGTCGAGGGCGTCAAGCGCGGTCAGCAGCCTTGACTCAAACATCTTCTGGCTGGGTTGCGGGCGGCCGAAGTGGCCGCCAAAGACCGAGCCGCGGTGCCCGGCAAGGCCCTCCAGGTCGAGGACTTGGATACCGCGCGCGGCCAGGCGGGTGAGGATTTCCGTCTTGCCTGACCCTGTCCGCCCGTCAAGGATCAGAAGCTTCAGCGCCGGCTCGTCGTCGTAGAGCCGCGTTTTGACGGTGCGGCGGTAGGTCTTGTAGCCGCCCGCGAGCACGGCCGTCCTCCAGCCCACTTGAGACAGAATCGTGGCCATGGAGCCGGATCGCTGCCCGCCGCGCCAGCAATAGACCAGGGGCTTGAAATCTCCCGGCTTGTCGGCCAGCGCCGTCTCCAAATGACGGGCGATATTGCGGGCGACGATGGCCGCCCCGATGCGGCGCGCGAGGAAGCCCGATTCCTGCACGTAGATCGTTCCCACCCGCGCTCGCTCGGCGTCGTCGAGGACTGGCAGGCTGATAGCGCCGGGCACGTGGTCCTCGGCGAACTCCGAAGGGCTGCGGACGTCGATGATGGCGTCGAACGCGGCGAGGGTGTCCGCGTCGGCGACCGTGACGACCTGGATGTCAGACATGACCGAGAACGCGCCGCCTCTGATATAGGTGGATCAAGCCTAAGCCCGGGGAACCTCTGCCTTGCAAGACGCAAACTCAAAGGACGCGGTACGCCTCACCTCTCTGGCGCACGGAGGCGGTTGCGGCTGCAAGCTCGCTCCCGGGGTGCTCTCCAACATCTTGGCCGGAATGCCGGCGACGCGCGGCTTCGCCGACCTGTTGGTAGGGACGGAGACCAGCGACGACGCCGCGGTGTGGCGGCTGAACGACCAACAGGCCCTGGTGGCGACCACCGATTTCTTCATGCCGGTGGTGGACGACCCGTTCGATTTCGGTCGCATCGCCGCGACCAACGCGCTGTCGGACGTCTACGCCATGGGCGCTTCGCCGATTCTGGCCCTGGCAATCGTTGGCATGCCCGTCGACCGCCTACCGGTCGAGACCATCCGGGCCATCCTCACTGGGGGCGCTTCCGTCTGCACGCAGGCGGGAGTCCCGGTGGCGGGCGGTCACTCTATCGACAGCGTCGAGCCGATCTACGGCCTCGTCGCACTCGGTTTAGTTCACCCGGACAGGGTCATGACCAATCGCGGAGCGCGCCCGGGCGATGCGCTGATCCTGACCAAGCCGCTCGGCGTCGGGGTGCTGAGCGCAGCGTTCAAGCAGGAACGCCTGGAGCCAGAGGGTTATCGGGCCCTGATCGCCTCCACGACACAGCTCAACACCCTGGGGACTGAGCTGGCCGGCATGCCGGGCGTCAACGCTGTGACCGACGTAACCGGCTTCGGCCTCTTGGGTCACGCTCTGGAGATGAGCCGCGGCGCGGGGCTCGGCATCGAGATCGACGCGGCCGGGCCGGCGCTCTTGCCGGGCGTCGAGGACCTGGTGCGGGCAGGGGTGCGCACCGGCGCCTCGACGCGAAACTGGGCGAGCTATGGCAGCCAGGTGAAGATGGGGGCTGCGTTGGCCGAGTGGCATCGTGATGTTCTTACCGATCCCCAGACCAGCGGCGGCCTGCTGATCGCCGTTTCGGCAGCTCAAGCCGACACGGTGCTCAAATTGGCCCTGAGCCGGGGCTTCGCGGCTAGTCGCATCGTCGGCCGTGTTCTTGACGAGCCCGTCGGCGTGGCTGTCATTGGTGGGCGTTAGTTGCCCAAGTGACGGCGTTGGCGTGGGCGCGCCGCGCCGACGACCGGCAGCCGCGCGGCTGCCAGAGGGAGTGCACGTTGAGTGAGTTGACGTGCTTGGAATTGGCGGTGGGCCTGTGGTTCGCCCACCTCTTTTTCGGGGACCTCAGTCGCGTGGGTTCAGGCTCGTCGCTCTACGACAAACTCTCTTTTGACGGCATCGCCCTTGCGGAAGTGAAGAGCCCAGCTGACGGCCCGGCGGGCGCCCAAATAGCGGACGCTCCGAGAGTCCGCTTTGGGTCG
>CALAEG010000038.1 GCA_937890965.1 uncultured Caulobacteraceae bacterium
CCCAGTCGCCAACATCAGCAGACCCCTTGCAATGCGGGAGCCATCCACACAGGACCTTGCGGCCCTCACCTGTGCCTTGGACCGATTCTGACGGCTCGCGTCCGATCTGAATTGCTGGAACGCCGCCGACAGTTCAAATCTCTTTATCACCGAGGACGTCCGATGGCCGAAAAACCTGATTGGCTGAAATCGATGTATCCCTGGCCGCAGTCGAACCTTCAGGTCAACGGCCGCCGCATGGCCTTCCTCGATGAAGGCGCGAAGACCGCGCGGCCCGTCCTTCTGCTGCATGGAAACCCGACCTGGTCGTTCCTGTATCGGGACTTCATCGGCCCGCTGACCACCGCGGGCTATCGGGTGATCGCGCCGGATTGCATCGGCTCGGGCTATTCGGACAAGCCGCGCAACGACGCGGCCTATAGCCTCGCCCACCATATCGCCGACCTGGTCTCGCTGATCGATCAGCTGGACCTGCGCGGCTTCGCCATGGTCGGCCAGGACTGGGGCGGCCCGCAGGGCGTCGGCGCGGCCCTGCAGCGGCTGGACCGGCTGGCGGCGCTCACGCTGATGAACACCTGGCTCGACACCGGCTATCGCGGCCGTTTCCACACCTCGCCAAGGCCCTGGACCAGCTGGCACGCGCCGATCCTCGGCCCCTTCTTCATGAAGCGGATGAAGGTGCTTTCCCACGGCGGGCCTTCGCGCACCACAAGGCGCGGCATGAGCGAGCCGGAGGCGGCCGGCTATCACCACGTCTATGACGAGCGGGACTCCGAGACCGTGACCCTGACCTGGCCGCGGACGATTCCGCTCGCGCCCGGCGACCGCGGCTGGGCCGACATGACGATGATCGAAAGCCGCCTGCCGGAGCTCGCCAAGACGCCGGTCCAGCTCATCTGGGCGCCGGAGGACCAGGTCTTCCCGATCGAATACGCCGAGCGGCTCAAGGAACTGCTGCCGCACGCCGAGGGCCCGACGATCTACGACAAGGCCGCGCACTTCCTGCAGGACGATCGCGGGCCGGAGATCGCCGCCGACATCGTGAAATTCCTCGACCGGACCGTTGGAGCGCGGCGGTGAACTTCATCCAGCCCACCGAACAGGAGCTGGCGACGCTACGGGCCGATCCGTTGATTTTCGAACAGGAACTGGACGTGCGGCCCGAACTGGCCGCCTCGCTCGAGCGCGCCGTGGGCTTTCGCGCCGGCCGGGCCTATTGGCGCGGTGAGCAGGGCCATCTCTACGGCCTCGACCTCGGCGACTTCGGGCGTGGCCGCCCGTCGATGGCCATCATCTACGGGTTCTGGCCCCGCTATGAGCCGCGCCCCATCGATGACGCGGCGATCGACCGGGACCTGCGCGCCTTCCTGCTCTGGATGGCCGAAGCCTGCGACGGCCTCGACCCGGCCGATCTCCAGTGGACCCTGGAGCGCTCCCCGCCGTCCGGCCGCGACTAGGCGGATCGCCGTTTCGTCAGACCTTCACGACCGGCGGCGGCACATAGGCGTGGGAGACCATCTCCGGCCTTGGCAGGTAGGCGCGCAGCGTCAGCGAGAACGGGCCCTTGGCCGGGGCGGGCAGCCAGTTGGGCGAGCGGTCGCCACCGGGATCGGTTCTGGAGATCCAGATGTCGAGCGAGCCGTCGGCGTTGCGCGTCAGGCCCGGCGTTCGATCGCCGATCGCGTAGCGGTTGATGGGATTGGCGGTCAGGAAGAACTGCCCCTCGGGGGTCGCCTCGTACATGGTCAGCGACCAGAAGGCGTCGACGGGCGGCGTTGCGTCCTTGGCGAAGCTCAGCCGCCAGAAGCCCTCGCCGTCGAAGCCCGCGCCGCCGTCCGGGTTGCGGGCCCGCATGTAGACGGCCTCGGCCGCCGGCAACGCGGCCAGACCGCCAAGGGCGATGCGGGCGCGCGACAGATAGTCCTGAAAGAAGTTTCCCACATCGGCGGCCGAATAGACCCAGCCGCCCTCGACGTGAACGTCGGAGTGCTGGCCCTTGATCAGGACGAGCGCCTCGTCGAAGCCCGCGGCGATCTCGGCGGCGTCGGCGGCGGCGAACCGCAGCGGATCGAACCCCACGGTGCCGAGGCCGAGCGGCGCCATGCGCTTGAGGACGGCGCGATCGGTGGAGGGCGGCGGGTTCTCCAACAGCAGGCCGTTGGCCGCCTTCAGGTAGTCGGCCCAGGGTCCTTTGCGGTCGGCGCCGGGCGCGGGCGTTCCAGCCTCCGCCGCCCGGATCGCAAAGCCGGCCTGAACGGCGCCCGCCGGCTCGAGATCGGCCGGCCCGTCGACCAGCACCCTGGAAACGGCCCAGACCCAGGGCGTCGGCGACCGGATCGCGTCCACGCGCGCATGATCGGCGGGTCCGACCAGCGGGAAGGTTCCGCCGTCCTGGCCGGTGGTGCGCGTGCCGAGCACCGCGAAGTTGTCGCTGACCATGTCCATCAGCGCGAGGGAGGCGTAGCGGCGCCCCAGCGCGGGCACCGTCAGGCTCGCGGGCCCGTGGGTAAGGTCGATGAAGGCCTGCGCATAGATAGTGTCGTTATTGGGCGAGGTGACGCCCCGTGATTCCGGCGTCGCGAGCGAAGGCTGGGGCTGAAACTGGCCGGCCTTGTGCCCGGCGCCGATCATCCGTGAGCGGACATTGGCGATCTCCACCATCGGCAAGGTGTAGATGAAGGCCTCGCGCGCCGCGAACCGCAAGGGCGTGTCCGCGGCGAGCGCGGGTCGAGCCGTCAGCAAGGCCGCGCCGCCGATCAGAAGGTCTCGTCGGCGCATGATTGGCGCTCCTAGATTCGATCCTGAGAGCGGGATAGGCTACCTGGGCGAGGTGAGGAAGGTGAGTCAGACGGAACGCGCCACTCCAAGCCGCCGAGCTATGTCTGCTTTCGACCCAAAGCGGACCTTCGCAGCCCCTAGCCTAGCGGCGCGAAGTCCGGCGGGAGGACGTTCGGATCGAAGGGGTGGCGACGATTGCGGCGCCAGACGCGCCAAACCATCCG
>CALAEG010000039.1 GCA_937890965.1 uncultured Caulobacteraceae bacterium
ACGCTCTTCCGATCTCATCGCCCGGTCCACGCCCATCCGATGAGCAACGACATCGCCTCCATCCCGCCCAAGCCGCGGGTCTATTGAGGCCGGACTTCAGATGAATAAAGGGTCGCTTGCATGGTCCAGCTGACGCTGCCGCAGAATTCCAAGGTCAAGACGGGCAAGCACTGGCCCGCGCCGGCCGACGCCAAGACCGTCAAGGCTTTCCGCGTCTATCGCTGGGACCCCGAAGCCGACGGCAATCCGCGCTGGGACGTCTATGACGTGGCGGTCGACCAGTGCGGCCCGATGCTGCTGGATGTGCTGATCCACATCAAGAACACCATGGATCCGACCCTGGCCTTCCGGCGCTCCTGCCGCGAAGGCGTTTGCGGCTCCTGCGCCATGAATATCGGCGGCCGCAATACCCTGGCCTGCACCCATGGCTGGGAGGAGGTCCCCGGCAAGGAGATTCAGATTTCGCCCCTGCCGCACCAGGCGGTGATCAAGGACCTGATCCCCGACCTTTCGATCTTTTTCGCCCAGTACGCCTCGATCGAGCCCTGGCTGCACACCACGACGCCGGAGCCGCAAAAGGAATGGCGCCAGTCGCCGGAGGACCGCGAAAAGCTCGACGGCCTCTATGAATGCATCCTCTGCGCCTGCTGCTCGACCTCGTGCCCGAGCTATTGGTGGAACGGCGAGAAATATCTCGGGCCGGCCGCGCTTTTGCAGTCCTACCGCTGGCTGGCCGACAGCCGCGACGAGGCCACCGGCGATCGGCTCGACGATCTGGAAGACCCGTTCAAGCTCTACCGCTGCCATACCATCATGAACTGCGCCCAGGTCTGCCCCAAGGGCCTGAACCCCGCCAAGGCGATCGCGGAGATCAAGCAGATGATGGTCGAGCGGGTGGTCTAGCGGGCCTCCCGTCGCCCGCACCATTTCGCGAAATGTCGACAGCCGTGCTCTCGGGCGACAAGGGCGTCTTTCATGACGTGAGCTTAAGTTGACGCAACCGTCATTTTTCTGCATCGGTCGCTGATGGGTGAGGAAAAGTCCAGGGTCGTCATGGTTGGCGCGGGCCACGGCGCGGGCATGGCCGCGGCCAATCTGCGCCAGTATGGGTTCGCCGGGCCGATCACCCTGATCGGTGAGGAGCCGATTCCGCCCTATCAGCGACCGCCCCTGTCCAAGGCCTGGCTCAAGGGCGAGGCGGACGAGGACGCCCTGACCCTCAAGCCCGAAAGCTTCTATGCCGAACACGGGATCGACTTGCGGCTTGGCGTTCGCGCCGAGGCGATCGATCGCGGCGCCGGCCGGCTGCGGCTGAGCAAGGGCGACGACCTCGCCTATGACATTCTGATCCTCGCCACAGGCGCGCGGCCGCGGCGGCTGGATATCGAAGGCGCGAACCTCGAAGGCGTGCGCGTATTGCGTAGCGCCGCCGACGCCGAGGCGCTGAAGGCCGAGCTTGGTCCTGGCCGACGGCTGGCGGTCATCGGCGGCGGCTATATCGGGCTGGAGGTGGCCGCCTCGGCCCGCGCGTTGGGCGCCGACGCGGTGGTGATCGAGCGCGAGGCCCGCGTCCTGGCCAGGGTGGCCAACCAGACTCTCTCCGACTTCTTCAAATCTTACCACGAGGCGCGCGGCGTCACCTTCGAGCTCGGCGCCGAGATCACCGGCTTCGAGGGCGCGAACGGGCGGGTCGCCGGCGTGCGACTCGGCGATGGCCGGCTGATCGCCTGCGATGTCGTCCTGGTCGGGGTCGGCGCCATTCCCAATGACGAGCTGGCGCGCGAGGCTGGATTGGATTGCACGACCGGGGTCATCGTTGATGAGGCGGCGCGGACGTCCGATGCTTCGATCTTCGCTATCGGCGACGTCACACTCAGGCCGATGCCGCTCTATAACCGCCTGTTCCGCCCCGAAAGTGTGCCCAGCGCCCTCGAACAGGCCAAGCAGGCCGCCTGCGCCATCGCCGGCCGCCCGGGGCCGCCGTCGGAAGTGCCGTGGAACTGGTCCGACCAGTACGACCTGAAGATGCAGCTGGCCGGCCTGCCGTTCGATGTCGACGAGGTTCTGGTGCGCGGCGATCCGGCCAATGCCCACTTCGCCGTCTTCCACCTGAACCAGGGCATGATCCAGGCCGTCGAGGCGGTGAATGCGCCCGCGGAGTTCATGGGCGGCCGTCAATTGATCGGTTCACGCCGCGTCATCGCGCGCGAGAGACTTGCCGATCCATCCATTTCCATGAAAGAGGTCGCCGCCTAGGGGCGTGCGAGGCGTTAGATGGCGAAGATCACCTATATCGAACATGACGGAACCGAGCACGCGATCGATGTGAAGCCAGGGCTGTCCGTCATGGAGGGCGCGGTTAAGAGCAACATTCCGGGCATCGACGCCGACTGCGGCGGCGCCTGCGCCTGCGCCACCTGCCACGTCTATGTGGACGAGGCCTGGCGCGACAAGACCGGCTCCATGTCGGCCATGGAGGAGTCCATGCTCGACTTCGCCGAACAGGTGGAACCCAATTCCCGCCTGTCCTGCCAGATCAAGGTCACAGACGCGCTCGACGGGTTGATCGTGCGGATGCCGGAAAGCCAGCACTAGACCTGCGGCTTTCGGCGGCGGCCGGATCGGCCGCGCTAGATCACGATGACTTTGGATTGACTCAATCCAAAGTCATAAACGTGATCGATTCCTAGAGGTAGAGCGGGTTGCGGGCGGAAAACCGCTTCGCACTTTTCCCCAACCCGCTCTAGGGATCAGAATTCCAGCTCCACCTGGGCGGCGCCGGCATAGGCCGTCTCGGGCAGGTGGCAGGTGAAGGTGGCGCCCTGGCCGGGCTCGCTCTCCAGCGCCACCCAGCCGCCGTGCAACTCGATCAGCGCCTTGACCAGGGCGAGGCCCAGGCCCGGCCCGCCGCGGTCGCGGCCGACGAAACGGTCGAAGATATGCGCCTGGACATGGAAGGCGATGCCCCGGCCGGTGTCGGAGACTTGGATCTGCAGCTCGCTGGGCGCGCGCTTGGCGCTCAGCGTCACCTGGCCGCCGGCGGGGGTCTGCATCAGGGCGTTTTCGACCAGGTGGTCGATGCTCTGGCCGAGGCGCCGGGCGTCGGCGCGGATGACGCCGATCTCGTCGTCGCAGGCGACCTCGATCCTGATCTCGCCGGCGGTCGCATCCCTGGCCCAGCGCGCGGCGGCCTCCTCAAGCAGGGTCTTGATGTGCACGTCGCCCAGATCCAGCGCCATTTCGCCGGCGTCCATCTGCGCCATGTCGAGCACGTCGTCGATCGAGCGGGCCAGCTGGCTGGCCGCCGCGCGCACCGCCGATACGTGCCCGCGCGCACGTTCGGGCAGGGCGTCGCCGCTGCGCTCCAGCAGCTCGGAATAGCCGATGATGGTGGTGAGCGGCGTGCGCAGCTCATAGGAGACATTGCCGACGAAATCCCGCTTCAGCCGCTCGACCTCGGCCAGCGTCGCCTCGCGGTCGCGCAGCGCGCCTTCCAGCTTTCGTGTGTCGGTGATGTCGGCGAAGGCGACCAGGGTGGCGCCGTCGGGCAGGGGCCTGGACTGGAAGGCAATGATGCGGTCGTCGGACGACTTGGTCTCGCCGCTGATCGGGATGCGGGCGCTGGGATCGGGATCGGTGACCCGGCCCTTCAGTTCGCGCCAGAACTGCTGGTCGTGCAGGCGGGGCACGCACATTTCGACCACCCCGTCGAAATCATAGGCCTCGTCCAGAGCGGTGGCGGTGACGTTCCAGAACCGGGCGAAGGCGTCGTTGTGCAGGCGCAGGCGGCCGTCGGAGCCGAAAACGGCCACGGCGTCGTTGAGCTTGTCCAACGTCGCCTGCTGCACCTGGATCAGGGCGTTGTACTGGGCCTTCAGCCGCAGCTCGCCGGTCATGTCGGAGAACAGCAGCAGCAGCCCGCCGAGCGGATGCGGCTGGCGCACGACGCGCAGGGTGCGCCCGTCCGGCAGGGTCCAGAGGTCGTCGGGCGACGGGCTGAGCGCCTCGTACCAGCTCAGTTCGTCGCTCTTCCAGCGGGCGTAGTCGGCCGTCTCCGGCAGGCGGCGGCGCTGGCGCAGCCGGTCGAGCAGTTCGGCATGGCTGGGCGCGTCCGCCAGCCAGGCTGGCTCGAGGCCCCAGAGCTGGGCGAAGGCGGTGTTGTGGAAGGACAGGTGCTTGGTCGAGTCGAAAATGGCCACGGCGTCGGCCAGATGGTTCAGGGTCTCGTCGTGAGCCTCGATATGGCGCTTGAGCGCTTCCTTGGTTTCCTCGGTCTCGGTGACGTCCAGCGCCCAGGCGCCGATGTCGCCGCCGTCCAGGGGCTGGGCCGAGAGCTTGAACGCGCGTCTCTGGCCCTTGACCGGCGCCCAGCGCTGCACCTCGCGGCGCTCGCCCATCTGGCCGGCCTCGGCCACCAGCGCGCTGGCGCTGCGGTCGAAGACCAGCTTGCGGGCGATGGCGTCTTCCATCGAACTGGCCTCGACCGCGGTCAGCCAGGCCTGGTTGGCCCAGATCAGCGCGCCGCCCTGGACCAGCCAGGCGGGGTGGGGCAGAGCGTCCATCAGGGCGGCCAGCCGGGAGGCGGGGGGCAGGCCGCCGTCGTTGGGC
>CALAEG010000040.1:0-2500 GCA_937890965.1 uncultured Caulobacteraceae bacterium
GAGCAACCCAGGGCGACCGTCGAAAAACTCAGCATTGCCCTGACGTCCGAGTTCGCGACCGATATTCGCCGTGCCATAGAAACCGGCGAGTACGCCTCGGTCAGCGAAGTTGTTCGCGACGCGCTCAGGACCTGGCGACAGGCACGCGAATCTCGCGCCGTCGCGTTGGACGAGCTTCGCCACCTTTGGCGAGACGGCGTCGAGAGCGGCAAGAGCGTGCCGCTCGATCCGGAAGACATCAAGCGTCGCGGCCGGGCACGATTGGCGCGCGCCCAAGGCGTGTGATCGGTGGCGCGGGTACGACTGACCCCGCGGGCGCGCGACGATCTCGACGAGATCTGGCTACATATCGCCCGCGACAACATTGGGGCGGCCGACCGGCTGATCGACGCGATCAGCGCGCGCTGCAACAGCCTGGCGGATTTCCCCGACCTGGGACCGGCCAGGCCCGACATCGCGCCGGACGCGCGGATGCTGACAATCGACAACTACATCGTTCTCTATCGTCACGATCGCGATGACATCGAGATCGTCAGAGTCACCCACGGCGCCCGTCGCCTCGCGGCCCTTTGGCCCTCCGAAAACTGAGCGTCCGACCCTCCAGGTCTTCCTCGCGGGTCTCCTCAGCCAAGCGTATAGGACGAGCGTCGGTGCGCGCACCGGTCAACCGTCGATTACGGAGCCCTCGGACATGACCAGACCCCTCGCCGCCGCCGTTGCCCTGGCCCTGCTGGCCGGCGCCGCTGGCGCAGCGCCGGCGCCCAGGATGGGCATTACGAGCTTCGCCCAGCTGAAAACGCCCCTGCCCTATCCCTATGACGAGAAGGCCGACGCCAGCGCCGCCGTCGCGACCGCCAAGGCGCGCGCCCGCGACCACCACAAGCTCCTGCTCATCGACCTGGGCGGCAACTGGTGCCCCGACTGCCGCATCCTGGCCGGGACGATGGAAGAGCCCGAGCTGAGGGCTTTCGTCGACGCCCATTATGAGGTGGTGACGGTCGATGTCGGTCGCTTCGACAAGAACCTGCAGATCCCCGCCCATTACGGCATCATCAGACGGCTGGAGGGCGTGCCCAGCGTGCTGGTGGTCGATCCGGCCACGGACAGGCTGGTCGACGCCGGCCATATCTCGGCCCTGTCCGACGCCCGTCACATGAGCCCACAAGCCCTGGCCGACTGGCTGGCGCAATGGACGCCGTGACCTAACCACCGGCGATCAGAAGACGTCCAGCATCGGAAACTGCGCCGGTCCGCCGATGCAGTCTGAGAGAAAGATCGCCAGGCCCAGGTCGCCGGTCCAGAGCGAGAACTTGCGCTGGCCGTATTGCGCCAGAGCGCGCTCGGCCTGGTCGACGCCATGCATGGCGAAGCGTCGCGCCCGCTCCAACCACTGGCTGTCTCCCGTGCGGGCATAGAGCTTGAGGAAGGCGTAGCCGCTGCCCGCCGCGCCGTGGCACAGGCTGGGAAACTTGACCGGCGGCCCGGCCGTCCAGACCAGTTCGCCCGCCTGAAGCAAAAGGGGATCGAGGCTGGCCTCGGCGTCGTCCGGCAGGCTGGACAGGATGTTGATGAACCCGGGCGCGCCATTGCAGTGCTGGACGAACAGGGGCGACGTCGTCGCGCCGGCGGCGACCGGCCAGTTGACGCCGCCGGCCTCGCTCAGCGCCGTGGCGCGGACAGTCTGGCGAACTCGCCGCAGCGTTTCGTCCAGGCGCTCCGGCGGCAGCAGATCTCGGCCGCGGATCAGGGGAAAGGCGTTGGCGGCAAAGCCGTGCAGCGCGCCCAGGCGCCTTTCCGACACGCCATAGAGATCCTGGTTCCACAGACGGCATCCGACATTCTCATCATAGGCCCAGCGATCCCAGAGTCCCTCGAAATGCTCCAGGACGAGCGCCCGCCACACGGGGTCGCCGGTGCGTTCGTGGAGGACGATCGCGGCCAGCATCGCTCCCGCCCCGCCCCACACCAGGCCACGCGTGTCGCCAACGGTCGCGGCGATGGCGGCCTGCAACCGCGGCGTGAACTCTTCCGACGGCGTGCGAATCGCCTGCAGCAGCAGAATGCCGGTTTCGCCGACCAAAAGGGCAGCCTGCTCGTGGCCCATATAGCTGGCCACGGCCGGCCAGGTCTCCAGGTCGTGTCGATTGCGCGCGATCAGGCTGTTCAGCGCCGGGCGGTAGTCGCGCCGGTCGGTGGTCCGCGCCCGTTTTGGCGAGATGGTCGAGCGCCCAGATCACGCCGGCGGCGCCATGGTAGAGGGATTTCAGGCTGTCCGGCGGGCGTTCTTCCGAGCGATCGAAGGAATGGATCGGCCACAGGCCCTCGGCCGAGAAGCCTTGATGGGTGTCCGCCACGATCCGCGCGATCGCCTCGCGCGCGCGATCTTCGCGCCAGAGGCCGCCGCTCAACGCCTCGTGCCGCTCGGCCTGAAAGAGGCTCATGGCCCAGGTTTAGCCGGCCAGCCGCATCGCACAAAGAAAAACCCCGCCGGCCAAAGCCT
>CALAEG010000041.1 GCA_937890965.1 uncultured Caulobacteraceae bacterium
GGCGGCGTCCGGCGTCTTGCGCGCCAGCGGACCGCTATTGGTGAAATCGAGCAGCGTGTCGGTCTTGGCCGCATAGGTCGGCCAGGCCGGACGGCCGTCGCCGTTCGGATCGCCGGTCTTGGCGAAGGCCAGCCAATAGGCGCTGGCCACGTCGGATGCCGCCTGGTCCATATCGTCGGTCGGCCAGGTCGAGGCGTTCAGGGTGCGGAACACATATTGCCGCTCGGCCGCGTGCGGCGTGGCCTTGAGGCGATCCTGCACGGACGCCGACAGCACCGAGAAGCGATAGAGGAAGGCCGGCTCGCCGCTTTGCGTGTGCAGCGCGGCCAGATGGCGCGCCGGTTCGCTGAAGATCAGGTCGCTGATTGCGTGGTCCTTGAACGCCTCTTCGCTGGGATAGGCGGCGGCGAGGGCGACGCGCGCCTCGTCGGACAGGTTGGCCAGACGCCGGAACGCGCCGTCGAACGCCTTGGCGGGAATCGGAAATTCCAGCGCATTGGAGCCGGCCAGATAGGGAACCCGCGCCTGGGCGCCGCTCTCGAAGGCGGCGATCACGTCCTGGGTCAAGAGCTTGCCATCCAGGATCGGACCCCAGCCCGAACCAACGTCGGGATCGCCGGCTTCCATGATGGTTTCGCCGTCGATGGCGCGCAGGGCCGCGGCGCTGCTGGCGACGATGTTCAGCGATTCGATAAAGGCCTGGCCCTGTTGCTCGGCCTTGGGGAACGGCGTTCCAGGTTCGCGTCCGGCGCCCGACTGGCTGATCGCCTTGTGGAACAGGCCGCGCGCCAGGGGCGAGATCATCAGCCGGTTGATCGACATGCCGCCGGCGGATTCACCGAAAATGGTCACGTCGCCGGGATCGCCGCCAAAGGCCGCGATGTTGCGCCTGACCCAGTCCAGCGCCACGATCTGGTCCATCAGGGCGTAATTGCCCTTCAGCTCGTCCGGCTGGTCGGCGGTCAAGAGCGGATGGGCGAAGAAGCCCAGCCGGCCAAGCCGGTAGTTGACGCCGACCACCACCACCCCGTCGCGAGCGAGATTGGCGCCGTCATAGAGGGCCGCCGTCGCCGAGCCGTTGACGAAACCGCCGCCATGGATCCAGACCATGACCGGCAAGGGCCGCTCGCCGCGCAGGGCGGGGGTCCAGACGTTCAGGGTCAGGCAATCCTCGCTCATCGGCAGGGGCCCGACGCCATTGTCCTCGGGCTTGTACACCTGCAGGGCGATCGGGCCGTTGTATTGGGCGCGGCGCAAGCCTCGCCACGGCTTGAGCGGCTGTGGCGGACGCCAGCGCAGGGCGCCAACTGGGGCCGCCGCATAAGGCACGCCCTTGAAGGCGAGCACGCCGGCCTTGGCGACGCCGCCCAAGGCGCCGGACTCGATTTCGACCCTGGTGGCGGACCTCGATCCGCGCACCAGCGCGGTCAGGCCGGCGGCCAGGGCCGCGACGCCTAGCGAAGCCAGGGCGATGACGCTGGCGCGTTTCAAGATGGAGTCTCCTCAGGGCCGAGCGAACGGTCTCAGTTTCCACAAGGCCTTGACGCGGCGCCAGTCATTTCGTGTGGTCGGCCCCGAACGCGACAGCGGTGGGACGCCGGCCATGACCATGATCGAGGACGATGACGACCTGGCTGAACAGGCCTTCATCTATGGAGGCACGGACGGCGTCAGCGTCGCCGCCTATCGCTGGAGCGGTCGCCAACCGGCCCGTTTCGTCGTCCAGATCGCCCACGGCATGGCCGAGCATGCCCGCCGCTACATTCCCGTGGTGCGCGACCTGATCCCCGCCGGCGCCATGGTCTATGCCAACGACCACCGCGGCCATGGCCGCACGGCCGGCTCGGTCGAGGCCCTTGGCGACTTCGGCGAGGGCGGCTACGACGCCATGCCCGAGGACATGGCCGTCCTCACCCGGCGGATCCGCGAGGAACAGCCTGGCCTGCCCATCATCCTGCTCGGCCACTCCATGGGGTCCTTCGCCGCCCAGGTCTATGCGCTCGACCACAGCGACCTGATCGACGGGCTGGTGCTGTCCGGCTCGACCGCCATCGACGAATTCGCCAAGGCGCGCGCCAAGGCCGGCGGCACGCTGAACACGCCGTTCGAGCCGTCGCGCACGCCCTACGACTGGCTGAGCCGCGATGAGGCCGTGGTGGACGCCTACATCGCCGACCCCTATTGCGGTTTCCAGGGCCGCAACCGCTCGGCTTCGCAGCTCGCCGGGCAAAGGGCGGCCGATCCGGAGCAACTCAAGCGCATCCGCCCGGATCTGCCCATCTATCAGGATCCGCTGAACGGCGACCTGGCCTTCCTGCACGTGCTGATCGAGCGCTACCGGGCGGCCGGTGTGAAGGACGTGACCTTCGACTTCTATCCCGGCGGCCGCCACGAGATGCTGAATGAGACCAACCGCGATGAGGTGATCGCCAACCTGGTGCGCTGGATGAATCGCGTCGTCGGCAGCTAGATGCCGGCGTACCACTCGTAGCCGCGGTCTTCCCAGAAGCCGCCCTTGCCGCCCTGGATGTTGTCGAGCCGGTCGACCGCCTCGATGCTCATCACATACTTGGCCTGCTTGTAGCCAAGCTGGCGCTCAACGCGCAGGCGCAAGGGCGCTCCGTGACCGACCTCGAGCGGCGCGCCGTTCAGGTCGTAGGCGAGGATGGTCTGCGGGTGGAAGGCGTCGACCAGGTCGATGCTCTCATAATAGAGCGAACCCGCCGCCAGTTCATCGGCGCAGTGGAAGACGATGAAGCGGGCGTTCGCGGCCAGGCCCGACAGGCGCAGGACCTGGCTTAAGGGCACGCCGCTCCACTGGCCGATGGCGCTCCAACCCTCGACACAGTCGTGGCGGGTGATCTGGGTGCGGCCGGGCATGGCCCTGAGCTGGGCCAGCGACAGGCTAAGCGGCCGGGGGACCAGCCCAGTCACCGCCAGGCGCCAATTGGCGAATTGCGTGTCGAGCAGGGCCTTATAGGCGTCGCCGCCGGGGTGCTCGGTGCCGTTCACCTTGAAGATCGGCGACAGGTCGCTGTGGCTGAACTCCCGCGCCAGGGGCTGGCCGGATTGCAACAGGCGCTGGGTGCGATAGGACAGGCCCTCGGCGGACTGGAGGATGTTGAGCACCTGCGGCGACCGCGACGCCTGGTCGCATCCGGCCAGCAGCCCGCCCAGACCCGCTGCGGCGCTGGCCACCAGGCCCCGGCGCGAGAGTATCAGCCCGCTCATCGGTGCGCCTCCGTCGTCACGACATAACGGCCGGTGATCATCGACCGGATCTCGTTCACCACGCCGGCCAGGAAGACCTCGACGACGTGCACCAGGACGAAGAGCACGATCAGATTGGCGCTGATGAA
Source organism: uncultured Caulobacteraceae bacterium (assembly GCA_937890965.1). Lineage (GTDB taxonomy): Bacteria > Pseudomonadota > Alphaproteobacteria > Caulobacterales > Caulobacteraceae > Poindextera. The sequence continues at coordinate 3,360 of CALAEG010000041.1, forward strand.
ATGGATGGTGCGCGCCGATTGCCGGCCGCCGAACAGGGCGAGCAGGCCCGGCAGGATCGAATCGAAGCCCGGCGACATGGTCAGGCCGGTGCCGACCATCAGCGGCAAGAGGATGAAGATGACGATCAGATAGGTGAGCTTCTGCAGCACGTTGTAGCGCCTGGCCTCTTCACCGGTGGGGTGCTTCAGGCGGACATGGTCCCAGATGCTCTGCAGGATGCTCCGGGGACGGATCTGCTCGCCGGTCGGCGCCAGGTCGCGGCGGAAGTGTCCCGAGATCAGGCCGGCGATCAGATAGATCAGGCCATTGATCACGAAGAGCCAGGCGAAGAAGAAGTGCCAGTGGCGGCCGGTCGCCAGGTCGCGATAGCTCGGAATGGTCAGCCAGCCCGGAAAGCCCTGCACGGTCGGTTGGCCGTTCGGTCCGTTCGAGACGCCGAGGAAGCCGGTGGTGGTCAGCTTCAGTCCGCCGACATGGGTGACGCCCACCAGGCCATGCGGGCTGTTCATCGCCGCCATCTCGGCGACCGACTTGTCGGCGTCGGCGCCGTACTGGCCCCAATAGAGCCGCGGGTGGGCGTTGAAAATCTGCGCGCCGCTCATGACCAGAAGGCTGATCGCCAGGACGTTGATCCAGTGTGTCAGGCGTACGATGACACCGTGCCGATAGATCACCTCGCGCGCCGGCTTCGCCAGCGGCGTTGGCGTCTCGGTCGGCGACGGCGACACAACCTCGGGCTCGGGCGCGGCCGTGAGCTCGGGAAGGACGGCCGCGGCGACCGGCGCCTCCATCGCTTCAGCCACAGGCTGGGCCAGCGCCGGCTCGGGCGACGCGCCAGCCTCGGGCTCGATCGGCGGCTCGGGCGGATCCGTATCGCTAGCTGACATCGCCGCCGATTTCTCCGAGTCCGCCCTCGATGCGCCCATTCTAGCGTCAAGCCTCGCGCGGCGTCACCTCGCGGTTAATCGTCTTGCAAGCACCGGGGCCGCAAGGTCCTGGCGCGACGGACCAAGGGGCAGGACCATCTCGCATATGACCGAGGCGTTCGACTATTCGGCCAGAGCCGTTGCGGCTGCGTTGTCGCCGCGCCCCCACGACTTCCCTTCGACCGCGACCCTGCTCACGGAGGGCGGCGACGCCCGCATCGCGCTCGATCCCGGGACGGCGCGCAACAAGTATGGCTGCACGGCGACGCCGGACGGCGACAGGACCGATTTCAGCTCCTCGACGGCGTCGAGCATATCGCGCCGGGGTTTCGCCGCCGCCGACGCCTTGCGCCAACGACTGGCGGCGATAGAGGGGCGCGAACGCCGCGCCGCCACCTATGGGCGCGAGCTTGACCGCCTGCGCACCGAGTTGGCCAGCCTCTGCGGCCTGAGCGACATGGCCGGGCTCGACATCGTCTTCGCCGCCTCGGGCACCGATCTGCATCTTCTGGCCTCGGCCCTGGTCGGCGGCGCGCCGGAACGGCCGCTGGTCTGTATCGACGTCGAGGCCGAGGAGACCGGCAGCGGCGTGCCCGACGCCCTGGCCGGCCGGCATTTCTCGAGCCACACCGCGCTTGGCGAGACCGTCGCGGCCGGCGCCGGCGTCGGCGCGCACGCGGCCTTTGTCGCGGTTCCCATCCGCGATGAGAGCGGCGCGTTGCGCGCCACCGCCGATATCGAGGTGGAGCTGGACGCCCTGGTCCTCGACGCCGCCATGTCGGGCCAGCGCGCGTTGCTGACCGTGACCGACGTTTCCAAGACCGGCCTGATTTCGCCCCCCCTCGATGTGGTGCTAGCGCTGGTCCGCCGGTTTCCGAGGACGCTGGAGGTGCTGGTCGACGCCTGCCAGTTCCGCCTCGCGCCGGAGACGCTCAGGGCCTATCTCGACCAGGGTTTCATGGTCGCGGTGACCGGATCGAAATTCCTCACCGGCCCGACCTTTTCCGGCGCCCTCTTCGTGCCCGAACCGGTGGGCGAGCGGCTGAACAGCCGGCTGCTGCCGCCCGGACTGCGCGCCTATTCCGCCCGCGCCGACTGGCCCACCGCCTGGGTCGCCGGCGCCGGCATGACCGAGGCCGCCAATTTCGGGCTGCTGCTGCGCTGGGAAGCGGCCCTGGCCGAACTGCGCGCCTTTCGCGCCCTGCCGGTGGGCGAGGTGAAGGCCTTCATGGACGCCTTCGCCGCCGCCATCCACACTCGCCTGGTCGACGATCCGGCCTTCGTGCCCCTGCCCAGCCGCCGGCTCAACCGCACCGCGATCGCCGCCGCCGGCGCCTGGGACCGCGCGGCCAGCATCTTTCCCTTCCTGCTCCGCGAGCCCGGACGCCGCTATCTCAGCCTGGCGGAGACCGAGGCCGTCTATCGGACGCTGGCCGACGATGGCGCCCACCTGGGCCAGCCCGTCCGCTGCGGACTTCGCGACGGCGCGCCGGTCAGCGCGCTTCGGCTGTGCAACAGCGCGCGACTGATCACCGAGGCCCTGTCCGAGGGCGGCGATCCCGATGCGGTTATCAAGAGGGCGCTTGGGGTGCTCGACGTGATCGCGGCCGCCGTCTCGCCCTAGCTACGCCGCCGCCGTCCGCAGCATCGCTTCGAACGCCCTGAACAGCTTGCGCATCGGAGGTTTTTTGTAGGCGAACGGGTCGGGCGGATCCATGGCGTGGACGATCATCGCCACGTCCGCCTCGAACAGCAGCAACCGGCCGTCCGGGGTCTCGGCGCAATCGATGCCGAGATAGTCGAGGCCAAGCCGCTCGTGCATCTGCGCGAAGGCGCCGGCGTGCCTGGCCGCGAAATCGGTGTCGAAGTCCGCCATGAACCGGGCCTCCTCGGCGCGTTTCTCGGCGCTCTCGGTCATGCCGGCATTCATGTAATGCACCATCCAGTGCTCGGAGACCGCCATGTGGCAGATGAAGGGGCGACCTTCGATCAGCACGATGCGCTGCTTGCGATAGAGGCCGTCGGCGCCGGCATAGTCGACGAAGGGCGTGACGTAGAACCGGTCCTCGGCCTGTTCGGCGAGATAGGCCGGCAGGGCCGAAGCCTCATCCAGCTTGGCTAAACCCGCGCCGGCATGGGAGGCGATGGGGCGGACCAGCAACGGGAAGGCGCAAGGGGGGCAATTCCCGGCGGCGATGGCGGCAAGGTCGTCGCGGTTCAGGCGCGCGGCGACGGGCGCCAGCACCTCGGAGGCCCCGGCCATGGCCGCGGCCACGCCGTCGCGGGTCAGGGCGCGGATGTTCGCGGCCTTGCCGTTCAGCACCGGCCGGGGCCAGCTTGCCAGCAGGGGTTCGATGGCGTCGAGGGCGGCGCGATTGGCTTCCGACTCGCCGATGGCCAGGAAGGCGATGTCGTGCGCCGGCGGCTCTGGGATGGGCGCGCCAGGGACGACATAGAGGCTGATAAGCTCGACCTTGGCGTCCTCGAGCAGGAAGTCGAGCGGCGTATTGGCCATCAGGTCGCCGGGCGTGACGATAGCCAGCAGCTTCAGGGCCGAGGCGTCGGGGGCCGGACGGCGGAAGAGCTTTTGCAGCTCCAGCGCCTGGACCTGGACGCGGAGCCCGGCCTCGCCCTGGCCGGTGAGCAGCAGCAGGGTGGCCAGGTCCATGATCGCCCCGGCGTCTTCGGGCGCCGTGCGGGTGCGCGCCATCAGCCGGTCCCAGACCGGAACCACATCGACGCCTTCGAACACCATCCGCCCCAGCGCGGCCAGGCCGATGACGTCGGCGGGCGCAGCGTTCACGCCGCGCCTCGCCGGGCCGCGTCGCCAAAGGCCGTGGCGCCGCGCACCAGGGCATCGAGGTCGCGTTCGTCGGTGCGGTGGTTGAACAAGGCCGCCCTGATGGCGACCTTGCCGTCGATGCTGGTCAGGGACGGCGCGACCTCGCCCGCCTCCTGCAGGTCGGCGACAATGGCGCGGTTGACCCGGTCGGCGTCGTCGCAGGCATAGCGGAAGCAGACGATGTTCAGAGTCACCGGCGCGAGCAGTTCCAGGACCGGCGCGGCCGCCACCCGCCGCTCCAGCGCGCGGGCCAAGGCGCAGCTCCGGACGATGGCCGCGCCGGGGGCGTCGGTTCCGTGCACCTTCAAGGTGAACCAGGTCTTCAGCGCCCGAAAGCCGCGCGACAGGTCAGGGCCATAGTCGCAAGGCCACCAGTCGCCGGCGGCCAGGCCGCGCCGCTCGCGCTGCAGATAGGCGGCGTCGGCGGCGAAGGTCTCGCGGTGCAGGGTTTCGTCGCGCACCAGGATGCAGCCGGCGTCGTAGGGGACCTGGCCCCATTTGTGGAAGTCGAAGGCCAGCGAATCGGCGCGGTCTAGCCCACGCAGCAGCAGCTTGAGTTCGGGCGCCAGCACGCCCAGCGCCCCGAAGGCGCCGTCGATATGGAAGTGCAGCCCCTCGGTTTTGGCGATGTCGGCCAGCGCGTCGAGGTCGTCGATGGCGCCAGTATCCACCGTGCCGGCATTGCCGATCAGCAGGAAGGGCTGGGCGCCGGCGCGGCGGTCGCCCTGGACCGCTTGGCGCAGCGCCTCGATGTCGATCCGCTGGTCAGCGCTTACGGCGATCTGGCGCAGGGCGTCCGAACCCAGGCCGGCCATCTCCATGGCCCGCGTCACGCAGCCGTGGGCGGCGGTGGAGGCGTAGGCGGTCAATCGGGCGCCGTTCGCGCCCTGCCGGCGTCCGGCCTCGCCGAGGGCACGCTGGCGGGCCACCAGGACGCCGACGAAGTTCGCCATCGACGCGCCGGTGACCAGCAGGCCGCTCGCGCCCTCCGGAAAGCCGAACAGCTGGCGCATCCAGCCGATCACCTCGCGCTCGACCTCGATCGGCATGTGGTCGCGACCGCCCAGATTGGCGTTCAGCCCTCCGGCCAGCATTTCGGCCAGCATGCCGACGGGCGTGCCGGCGCCCTGCACCCAGCCCATGAAGCCCGGATGCAGATTGCCGCCGGCATAGGGCAGCACGTCGCGCATGAAGCTGGAATGGGCTTCGGCGAGCGGGCTAGGCGCCGTCGGCGGCGGTCCGCGAAAACGCTGCCGCACGCTTGGCGGGATCGGCCGCCAGACTGGCTGCTCGCGCAGGGTCTGCAGATGGTCGAACAGGTCGTCGAGCATGCGGTGGCCCTGGTCGCGGAATTCGCGCCAGTCGGATGGATCAAGGCCGCGCTCAGCCACCACGTCTTCGCCCCTCTAAGCCCAGGGAAATGACATTCGCGGCGCCCGGTTCCGAACTGGTTAACGGCCGCCGGCCGCGACCTTTTTGCTCTCGGGTGCGATCGGATCGGCCAGCTCGCGTTTCAGCTCGGCGATGGGCATCGGCCGGCCGAACAGGAAGCCCTGCATGGCGTGCGCGCCGGTGGCGCGGAGGAACTTGCGCTGGTTTTCGTCCTCGACGCCTTCCGCCACCACCTTCATGCCCAGCGCGCGGCCGATGCTGACCAGGGCGTGGACCAGGGTGGCCGACTGCACATCGTCACTGCAGCGGGTGACGAACATCCGGTCGATCTTCAGCTTGTCGAAGGGGTAGAGCTGCAGATGGCTGAGGCTGGAATAGCCGACCCCGAAGTCGTCCAGGGCGATCTTGACGCCCATGGCGTGCAGCCGGTCCATGCTGCGGCGCACCTCGTCGCCCTCGGAGAGGATGGCGGTCTCGGTGATCTCGACTTCCAGCCGCCGCGGGTCGAAGTCGTGGCGCGCGAGGATCACCGCCAATTCGTCGGCGAACTCGGGGTCGCCGAACTCGACCGCCGAGGCGTTGACGGCGAGGGTGAGCCCGTCGAGGTCCTTGGTTTCGGTCATGGCGCGGTCGAGCACCCAGCCGGTGATGTCGCGGATCAGGCCGTTCTGTTCGGCCAGCGGGATGAACAGGGCCGGGCTGATGCCGCCGCGGGTCGGATGGTTCCAGCGCAGCAGGGCCTCGACGCCCAGCACCGCCTCGCCGTCACGGTCGACCTGCTTCTGATAGACCAGGGAAAATTCGCCCCGCTCGCGGGCCATTTTCAGGTCCTGCAGCAGCCGCGCCTGGTCGGTGGCGGGGGCGGCCCGCGCCTAGGCCTCGGCCGGGGCGCCGTCCGGATGGTCCAGCAGGTCCAGGGTGGCGAGCAGGCGG
>CALAEG010000042.1 GCA_937890965.1 uncultured Caulobacteraceae bacterium
CCAGCCTCGGCCTGACCGCGGCCACGGGCTCGAGCGGCTGGAGCGCGCCGGCGGCCAGCTTCGCCAACGGCAGGCGCACGGTGAAGGTCGCGCCTTCGCCGGCGAGGCTTTTGGCCTCGATGTCGCCGCCCATGAGCTGAGCCAGCTCGCGGCAGATGGCCAGGCCAAGCCCGGTGCCGCCATAGCGGCGGGTGGTGGAGGCGTCGGCCTGCTCGAACTTCTGGAACAGCGACTTGAGCTGATCGTGCGAAATGCCGATGCCGCTGTCGCACACCTCCAGGATGAGATCGTTTTTCGGCCGGCCGACCTTGACGCGGACCTCGCCGGTCTCGGTGAATTTCAGCGCGTTGGAGATCAGGTTGTACAGGATCTGCCGTACGCGGTTGGAGTCGCCGCGGTAGATTCCGGCGGCCTTGGCCTCAATGCGCAGATCGAAGGTGACGCCCTTGTCCTCGGCGAGCGCCATGAAGGCGGCCAGCGCGCCCTCGGCCAGTTCGCTGATGTCGAAGCGGCCTTCCTCCAGCTCCAGCTTGCCGGCCTCGATCTTCGAAAGGTCGAGCACGTCGTTCAGGATGGCGAGCAGGGACTCGCCCGACTGGCGGATCACGTCCAGCCGTTCGCGCTGGGTATCCGAGAGCGCTTCGACGGCCATGGCCTGGGCCATGCCGAGCACGCCGTTCAGCGGTGTGCGGATCTCGTGACTCATGGTGGCGAGGAAGGTGCTCTTGGCGCGATTGGCCGCCTCGGCGTCCTCCTTGGCCTGCACCAGCTCACGCTCGGCAAGCTTGCGGTTGGTGATGTTCTGCATCGCGCCGACCATGCGCAGGGGGCGGCCCCTGTCGTCGGCGAAGACCTTGGTGGCGCCTTCGACCCAGATCTCCCTGCCGTCGGATCGAGCGACGCGATATTCCGGCCTGTAGGGCGCGCCCTCCTCGATGTGCAGGCGCCAGGCCTCCTCGACCGCGGCTCGATCGCGCGGATCGATGGTCACATAGATGTCCCGGAACAGCTTCTCGTAGGTCATCGGCTCGGCGAAGAAGGTCTGGTCGGCGCCGGCCTGGATCAGCTCGCGGCGACCATAGTCCATCTCCCACACGTGCAGGTCGGCCAGGGCCAGCGCCAGGTTGAGCCGTTCCTGGGAGCGTTCCGTCCGGTCGAGCATCTCGACGAGTTCGCTCACCTCGTTGGCGGCGATCGCCAGGCCCGCCACCTCGCCTTCGGCGTCGCGCCAGGGCGTGACCTCGATCTGCATCCACATGACCCGCCCGCTGGGGCGCACCGCCTTGACGCGGCGTCCACGCTCGTTTTCGCCGGCGAGACAGCGCGCGAAGATCGGCCGCCATGGCTCGTACAGGTCCGGAGCGAGCTCGTAGAGGCTTCGGCCCTCCACGGCCTGTCCGACCAGTTCGTGGTTCTGAGCCCAGACCCGGCTTGCGCCTCTGACGCGCAGATCGAGATCGGTCAGAACCAGCGAGATCGGCACGGCCTCGACGACCGCCTGGAAGGTGCCGTGGGCGATCTGCAGGTCGCGGACCGTTCGCCTCTGGGTGTGGACCGCCTGGGCGCGCGCCCATCCGTCGGCGACGAAATCGGCCAGGTCGGACAGGCGCGCGGCCTTGGTCTCATCTAAGGCTTGCGGCGTCACGCCATAGACGCAAAGCGCTCCCGGGGTCGAGCCGTCGGCGAGACAGATCGGTGCGGCGACGCAGAGACGAAGAAACGGGGCTCCGACAACCACCGGATGGTCGGCGAACCGCGGGTCCAGCGTGGCGTCCTCGATCCACAGGAATTCGCCGGTGCTCATGACCAGTTCCGCGGCCGGATCACGCGCGGGGAACTGCCCGTCCGCGTAGCGGCTGCGCCAGGCGCGGCCTCCGTGCACGAGCACGATCGTCGCATCGGCGTCGGCGAACATGCTCTTGGCGATGCGGGTGGCGCGGTCGAACACCGCCATCGACAGGTCCGCGCCAAAAGGATTGCTGTCGCCGAACGGCGCCTGCCTTTCCGTTTTGCGCCGACGCGGCATCGGTATTCCTCGAAGATACGCTAGCCGGCGAGTTTGCCGCGCAATGGTTAAGTCGCCGTGCAAAGCCTCGCGGCGTGCGGTCGCAGGCCGCTATTTGCGCGTATAGACGCCGCTGAAGCTCACATTCATGCCGCCGCAGTGACCATCATCGGCCACGACGAGCAGGCCGCCGACCAGGGTCAGGGCGGCCGTACAGCCGTTCGGATCCTTGTCGGTGAAGACGACGGTCTTGCCGTTCGGGGTTGCGGTTCCGCTCAGGTCGCCCAGGTTCGGCCCGCCCGGAAACTGCGACGCGGGCGGATGGGCGGATGGATAGTAGGCGTGTCCGTCGGCGACCAGGGCCGCGCCCTTCACCTTCAGGACGATGCTGTCGTCCTCATTGGCCCAACGCCCGGCCCAGGCGCTCGGTGGCGGCGCGACATCGACGGGCAGCCGAGCGAGACGGGCGCTCTGCACCCAGCCGGCGCTGCCGCCGCCGGTGTTCGGGTAGAAGACGCAGACATAGGCCCCGGCGCTGCGCCCGGTCAGCAGCAGGTCGCCGCTGACCACATAGGCCCGCTGGCGGCAGGTCGCCGCCTCGCTGGGGCAGCCGGGCCCCTCGTTGAGGAAGTTGAGGCGGCCAGCGCCGACCACCTTGGCCAGGCCCAGGTCCCTCTCCGTCGGAACCGCGCCATTGACGCAGGGCGCATCGGATGGCTGCGCGCGCGCGGCGCTCGCGCCCAGCACCGTGAGCAGAAAGACGGTCCCAAGCAGCTTCATTGGCTGTTTCCCCTTAAGCGGCTAGCTTACGGATAGAGTGAGACCACCACTAGTGTGCTGGATTTGAAGTTCGCCAGCACATTGGGTTGCCCTCGGAGCGAACTTCAAATCCAAGAGCCACACTAGAAATCAAACGTTTCTAGTGTGGCTCTTGATTCAGAAATTCGCTCAGAGCTTGCCACAAGGCTAAGGCGAATTTCTGAATCGCCACACTATCGCCGGGCTAGACTGGCTCGTCTTCGCCTGAGGATTCGCCGATGACCGCGCTGTTCGACAGCGTCCTGCTCGCCACCCGCCATGGCCCGATGTGGGGCTTGCGGACCGACGCCTACATCACCCGCTGCCTGGAGGTCTATGGCGAGTACTGCGAGGCCGAGGCGGATGTGTTCCGCCAGCTCATCAAGCCGGGCATGACCGTGGTCGAGGCCGGGGCCAATATCGGCGCTCACACGGTGATGCTGGCCAGGGCCTGCGCGCCGGGCCGGCTGATCGCGTTTGAGCCGCAGCAGCGGGCCTTCCAGCTGCTCTGCGCCAACCTGACCATGAACGAGATCGCCAATGTCACGGCCTATCCCGAGGCGCTGGGGCCTTCGGCCGGCGTGGTCGAGATGCCGGAGGTCGACTATGGCGCGGCCGGGAATTTCGGCTCGGTCTCGCCGCGCCCGGCCGAGGCGGCCGGCGGGCCCTGGCGTGAAGGGCGGATGGTGCGCCAGCGGCCGCTGGACGCCCTGGAGCTGCCGGACTGCGGCATGCTGAAGGTGGATGTGGAGGGCTGGGAGGTCGGCGTCCTACGCGGCGCCATGGCCACCATCGCGCGCTGCCGGCCCATCCTCTATGTCGAGAACGACCGGGCGGCGCACCAGGCGGAGCTGATCGCCCTGATCGACGCCCTCGGCTACGTCCAGTACTGGCACATCGCGCCGCTGTTCAGCCCGACCAACTTCAACGAGGTCGGCGACGACATCTTCAACGCGGTCTCGTCCATGAACATGCTGTGCGTGCCCGCCGAGCGGAACCTGACCGTCACCGACATGGAACGGATCGACCCGCAAAACTGGCGCTCGCCGCTGACGCCGATCGGCTGAACGCGCCGGGTTCAGCCGTCATGGGCCATCGCCGCGCCGGGTCTAGGGGCTTGGGCGGATGGATTGACGCTCGCTTTCGCCGCAGGGTCCGGTTGAGGAGGCAGGGTTGGAGCCCGCGGTGAGCAACGGCCGATCATCGGACTTCCCGCCGTTGCGCGGTTGGGGGGTCAACTTCGAGGACAAGCCGCACGTGCTCGTCGTCGATGACAATCAGGCCAACCGCGCCGTGGCCGGCGCCTTCTGCTCGCTGTTCGGCTGCACGCACGACTTCGCGACCGACGGTTTGGACGCCGTCGAGGCGGTGCGCGGACAGCGCTACGATCTGGTCTTGATGGATATCCAGATGCCGCGAATGGACGGCATTGAAGCCGCCCAGGCCATCCGCGCTCTGCCTTTGCCCTGGTCTGACGTTCCCATCGTCGCGCTGACAGCCAATGTAGAGCGCGAGGATGTCGCGGCCTATCTGGCCTGCGGGATGAGCGGGGCGGTGGGCAAGCCGCTGGAGCCCGGCAGACTGCTCAAGGCCATGTCGGCGGCCTTGCACGCCACAAACGACGATCTTTTGGGCTGGCGGCCGGCCGTGGCCTGATCCGAGGCGGTCCGGACGGAGATTTGGAGCCGCCTCCGCCCTCGGAGATCACAGGGCGAAGACGGCTCCTTTGCGGGTGACGATCACCTGGGGCCGTCAAGGTCGGGGGCACTGGTCCCGGGGACAGGATCGCCGACGCGTTCGCCAGCCTGCTCGTTGCGCGGCCGGGCGCCTATCGGGTCGCCACCCCAGCGCCGGCGCTGGTTTGCTCTACGCCAGGGTGGACGAAGTCCGAGGCCATGGCGGCGTTCATCCAGCTCAGGTCCGGCCGGGACTCGAGCGGCGGGCCGCAACTGTGCATGCGGTGGGCAGCCGGCGGCCGCCACAGGCCGCCGAGCACGCTGTGGCGCGGTCCATAGGCGCGCAGGACCAGGCGGAAATCGCCGGGCGGGCAGGGCGTCCAGTTGGCGGCCAGGGGATCGAGCGGCGGATCGGATTGGATGCGCAGGTCGACCGAGCCATCGGCGTTGAACCGCAGCCGGTCGCGGCCGCTCAGGCCCAGCCGGCCGCCGGACGGCGTCGGCAGCTCGCCGTTCAGGTCGTAGGCGGTCAGCGACCAGGACCCTTCAACCTGCGGCGTGCGGAACTGGTCGAAATGCAGTCGGTAGCGGTGCTCGCCGTTCAGGACCTGGCCGTTGCTGTCGGTCTCGGACTTAAAGTAGATGGCGTCTTCCTGGAAGTTCAGTCCGATGCAGTCGTGGGCGAGGATGGCGGCGGCGAGCGGGTCGTCGGTCCGGCAGCGCTCGCGGGCCTGGATCGTCCACGGGCCTGTGTTCTCGGCCGAGGTCCGCGCGGCGATGGCGCCTTGCGCCCGCGCCACCCCCTGGCAGACCGCCTGCGCCACCCTGGACGGCAGGCGATCCAACGAGAAGGGCCGGCCGGGGATCACGCCGATCCGCCGCAACGGCTCGATGACCGCCGCGTCGCGCCGTGACGCGGGCCGCTCTTCGAGCAGGCCGGCTAGGCGCTGGAAGAAGCTCCCGGCGTTCATCGTCGCGCAGGCCCGCGCCGGCCATGCCGCCATGACCGAGGCGCGAGGCGCTTGATCCTCGGGTTCGCCCGCGCCGCCGGTCGGGGTCAGAGACAGCTGGCGCTGCAGGGTCGGAGCGATCGCCTCGGCATCGGGGTCGACCGGTGTGCGGGCGACCAGCCAGACACGGTTGGTCGGTGCGCGTACGGCTGGCAGGCCCTGCCCGACATCGTTCGTCCAGCCGGGTCCCGCGATGGCGATCCTGCAGGCCAGCGCCCCGGCCTCGCGGGCGCCGGCCGAGGCGAACACCCGGCCGCGGGCGTCGATCATCGAGATCTGGACCGGACAGGCGCGCGGGTTCGGCACATCGAGCACCACCGGACCGGCCTCAAGGTCGAGCCAGGCGGTCGAATAGAGCACCTGCGGGTTGGGGTGGGAGACGCAGCGGCGGGTGAGGCCCCAGTCGTGGTGGAAGCGGTTGGCGCCGGCCGGATGCTGGCGTCGCGCCGCGTCGAGCAGCACCAGCGGATAGAAGAAGACGCAGCCCTCATAGGCGATCCGGATCACCGTTTCGGGATCGATGTTCACGCCGTCGTCAAACATGGACCCACCCGCTGACCGAGTTTGCCCCCCGGCGAACGATCTCAAATGGCGAAGCTTGGGCCAATCCGGTCAAACCCGAGGGTCGGGCGCAGTGGCGCCCGTCGTTTCAGGCCTGGATCAGGTTGTGCCTGATGGCGAAGCGCACGAATTCGGCGGCGGTGCGCACCCCGGCCTTGCGCATGGCGGCGGCGCGGTGGCTCTCCACCGTCTTGATGCTGATCTCGAGTTTGCGGGCGATGCGCTTGTTGCTCTCGCCCTCGGCGATCAGCTGGGCGACCTCGAGCTCGCGCACCGTGAAGCTTTCCAGCCGCGACTTCTTGCGGACGTTCAGGGCCGCGTCGAGCAGCAGTTCCGAGACCACGGCGGAGAAATAGGGACGATGGTTTCCCAAGGCGGCGATGGCGCTGACAAGCTGCTCGTCGCCGTCGTTCTTCAGGATATAGCCGCGCGCGCCCGCCGCCAGGCCGCCGGAAACGGTCTCGTTGTCGTCGTGCATGGTGAACAGCAGCACCTCGGTCTCGGGGCAGGCCTGACGCAGCTGGCGCGTCACCGTGATACCGTTCAGGCCGGGCAGCGAGACGTCGAGAATGGCGATGTCCGGACGGTGCAGCCGGGCGAGGTCAAGCACCGCGTCGCCGTTTGCCGCCTCACAGCAGACCGTCCAGTCCGGATGGGCCTCGATGATGCCGCGAACGCCGCGGCGGACGATGTCGTGATCGTCGGCGATCAATATCTGTAGCATTCAACGACCGGCTCCTTCGATCCTTGCCACCAATCAGGCTTAGCCCATAAACCTATAAGAGCATATCAGGTTAAGAACTGATACAAGCTTGCAATCTAACTTGCTGTTCACTTGTTGTTTACCGTAATCTGGCCGTTCAAATTAGGGTGATTATAGGGGAGATCTGGTGTATTGCCCTGAATTTGACATAATTGACACAAAATCCTGCGCGCAGGTGATCGGTCGTCCCCGACCGAGATCTGCCAGGATGGGTTGTTCCGAGAACCGGCGCCCCGTCCCACGCGGTCGCGGGTTCGGGCTGGGCGACGATTGTCGGGGGAGAGGCTGATGGCTGACGACGCGCCCGTGATGCTGGATAGCCGTCGCGAGGCCCTGTTTCGCCAACTGGCGCTGATCAACGGCGGCGCCCTCTATGTCTACGATATCACTGAGCCGCGGCGCTTCGATCAATCGACCCTGCCCCCCTATCTGGCGGACCTGCTGGGCTATCCCGAGGACCATCCCAAGGCCGTCGGCCCTGGCGCCATGTTCCGCCTGTTCCATCCTCACGACAGGCCGCTGATCGCGAGACATCTCCGCGCCGCGGCCAAGCTGTCCGACGGCGACTTCGCGACCTTCCACTGGCGCATGCGGCATGTCGACGGAAGCTGGCGCTGGCTCGAGGCCCGCGAGCGGGTGTTCAGCCGCAATCGCGCCGGCCAGGTGCGGCGTCTGCTCGGCTTCGCCAGCGACATCAGCGAACGGCGGCGGCTGTCGGACTCGCTGGCCGGCGCGACGGGGGCCCTGCTGCTGGCCGAGGCGCACGAGCGGCGGCGGATCGGCCGGGAACTGCACGATTCCACCACCCAGCACCTGGTGGCGATCGACCTGACCATGTCGCGGCTGGAGCAGAGGATCGGCGACGATCCCACCGACCGGGCGATCGTCCAGGATATCCGCGCGGCCCTGACCGCGGCGCACCGCGAGATTCGCACCTTCTCCTACCTGCTGCATCCGCCCAATCTCGAACGCGTCGGCCTGGAGGCGGCGCTGAACCAGTTCCTCGAAGGCTTCCAGCGGCGGACGGGGCTGCGCGTGCGGTTCCAGGTCCAGGGTCCGCCGCGCGCGCTCGGCCAGCACGGCGAACTCGGGCTTTTCCGCCTGGCCCAGGAGGCGCTGACGAACGTGCACCGGCACGCCCACGCCCGCGAGGTCGACATCCGCCTCATCCACCGGGCCACCGAGACGGTGCTCGAGGTCGGCGACGACGGGGTCGGTCTGTCGCCGGCGGAAATCGCCCCGCTGCTGTCCGGCCATGCGGCCGGGGTGGGGGTGGCCTCGATGAAGGCGCGGATCGAGGATCTCGGCGGTGCGCTGGAAATCCTTCCCCAGCTCAAGGGGCTGCTGGTCAGGGCCGCCATGCCGCGCCGGCGCGCCGGCGACGCCCTGCCGCCGCTGCAACCGGCGGCGCGCCAGGACCGCTGCGATCCCCCGGAGCCCAGCATCGCGGCTCAGTAACCGCCGACGACGCCATTCGGTTTTGGACCAGACTGGTCTAGACGGCGTGCTCGAGGAGCATCGCCATGGACCCTGAAACCGGCCAGAGCTTTCCGGAAGTGCGCGAGGGGGTGCGCAAGCTGGTCGCCCGCTTTCCCGGCCCCTATTGGCAGGCTCTGGATCGCGAGCGGCGATATCCGACCGAGTTCGTCACCGCCCTGACCGAGGCCGGCTGGCTTTCGGTGCTGATTCCGGAGGAATACGGCGGCTCTGGCCTCGGCCTGACGGCGGCGGCGGCGGTGTTGGAGGAGATCCACCGCTCGGGCTGCAACGGCGGCGCCTGTCACGCCCAGATGTACGTCATGGGCACGATCCTGAACCACGGCAGCGCCGCCCAGAAGGCTGAATACCTGCCCAGGATCGCGTCCGGCGAACTGCGGCTGCAGGCCTTTGGGGTGACCGAGCCGGACGCCGGCACCGACACCACGCGCATCACCACCTTCGCGCGCCGCCAGGGCGACCACTACCTGGTCTCCGGCCAGAAGCTGTGGATCAGTCGCGCCGAGCATTCCGACCTCATGGTCCTGCTCTGCCGCACCACGGCCCGGGATCAGGCGGCCAAGCCGTCCGACGGCATGAGCGTGCTGCTGATCGACATGCGCCAGGCGGTGGGCAACGGCCTGACCATCCGGCCGGTGCGCACCATGATCAACCACGCCACCACCGAGCTCTTCTTCGAGGACCTGAAGGTGCCGGTGGAGAATCTGATCGGGGTGGAGGGCCAGGGCTTCCGCTACATCCTCGACGGCATGAACGCCGAGCGCATCCTGATCGCCGCCGAATGCATCGGCGACGCCAAGTTCTTCATCGACCGCGCCTCGGCCTATGCCCGGGACCGCGAGGTGTTCGGCCGCCCGATCGGCCAGAACCAGGGCGTCCAGTTTCCCATCGCGCGGGCCTATGTGCAGATGACCGCAGCCTCGCTGATGGTCGACAAGGCAGCGAGCCTGTTCGAGGCCGGCCAGCCCTGCGGGACCGAGGCCAACATGGCCAAGCTCACCGCGTCCGAGGCCTCCTGGTACGCCGCCGACATGGCGCTGCAGACCCACGGCGGCTTCGGCTTCGCCGAGGCCTACGACATCGAACGCAAGTTCCGCGAAACCCGGCTCTACCAGGTGGCGCCGATCTCCACCAACATGA
>CALAEG010000043.1 GCA_937890965.1 uncultured Caulobacteraceae bacterium
GGTGGGTGGGCACGGCCTTCGGCAGGCTGATCAGGATACGGGTGCCGCGTCCGCCTATGAGCGGGGAGGCCGCCGCGATCCGGCCGCCCATGGCCTCGACGAAGCCCTTGGCGATGGAGAGGCCGAGGCCCGCGCCCTTGTTGCGTTCGCCCCGGGTGCGGTCCGACGACTCTTCCAGGCGGCGGAACTTTTCGAAAATGCGCTCGATGTCGATCTGCGGGATGCCGGGCCCCTCGTCCTCGATCGAGATCACCACATTGCCGCGATCCTCATAGGCCGCGACATCGATTTCCGAGCCGTCCGGGCTGTAGGCGATGGCGTTCTCGAGGATGTTGACGATGGCCTGTTCGAGCAGGCCCGGATCGGTCTGGACCGAGCTCAACTCGCCCGGAAAGTCGCGCACCAGCTTGCGGTTCTCCATCCGGCGGCTGACGCGGGTGATGCCGGCGGCCAGCACGTCGCGCACGTCGGTCGATTCCGAACGCGTGGTGAGCGCGCCGCCTTCCAGCCGCGTCATATCCAGCAGATCGCCGACATAGCGGTTCAGCCGCTCGGCCTCCTCGCGGATGCTGATCAGAAGGTCGTCGCGGACCTCGGCCTTGAGGGTCTTGCCATAGTCGATCAGGGTGGTGGCCGAGCCCAGGACGGTGGCCAGCGGCGTGCGCAGGTCATGGCTGATCGAATTCAGCAGCGCCGCACGCAGCTTGTCGGAGCGGCGCAAGGCCTCGTTCTCCACCGTGGCGGCGGCCAGCTCGGCCCGCTCCAGCGCCACCGCGCCCTGGTCGAGCATGGCCGAGACCAGGCGTTCCTCATCGGCGCCCATCTCTTCGTTGAGTTCGACGCCAGCGACGCCGGCGCGGCCCCTTAGCCCGACCAGCGGCCGAAAGGTCCAGCCCACCTGCGGTAGGGTGCCGGTGCCGGCGCCGGCGGCCTCGCCCTTCTCCCAGGCCCAGCGCGCGGCCGTAAGCGCGCCGGTGGTCAAGAGCACCGTCGTCGGCGCGCCCGCCGCCTGCACCAGATCCTCGCCCTTGGGCAACAACACCACCGCGCGCCCGCCAGCGGCGGCCGAGGCCTGTTCGGCGAGGGCCTGGGCCGTCTCGTCCTGAGTCGATGCGGCCGACAATCGCCGGCTGGCGGCCAAGAGCGCCGTGACGGCCGCCGCGCGCTGGGCCGAAAGCTCCGCCTGGTCGCGCACGCGCCCGGAAAGCCAGCCGGTGACGCCGGCCACGGCGATGAAGATGGCGAAGGTGAAGACATCCGTGGCGTGGCCGATTACCAGCGAGAACCGCGGCTCGAGGAAGAAGTAGTTGTAGGTGAGGATGGCCAGGGCCGCCGCCGCCAGGGCGGGCCTGAGGCCATAGGCGAGACCGGCGCCCAGCACGCTGGCCAGGAAGATCATGGCCAGGTCCGCGCCGGTCGAATAGCGGTCGAGCACGAAAGCCAGGCCATTGGCCAGGGTCACCAGCACCACCGCGGCGACATAGCCGCGCCACCAGCCCGCCGCGTGCTTCGGCGCCGCCTCGACCGCCGGCGCCCGTTCGTCGGGCGCGCCGGCCGTGACGAAGTGCAGGGCCGCGCCGCCCGAGCGCCGCAACAGCGCATTGGCCAGCGAGCGGCCGGTCAGCACCCGCCAGCGGCTATCGCGCGACTTGCCGACCACGATCTGTGTGACGTTGTTGCGGCCGGCAAAGGCGAGCACCGCATCGGGCAGGTCGTCGCCGGTCAACACCACGCTGGCGCCGCCGAGCTGCTCGGCCAGCTTCAGCGCCTCGGCGACCCGCCTCGCGGCGTGGGGATCGCGATTGGGCCGGTTCGGCCGCTCGACATTGGCGACGGTCCACGGCGCGTCCATCAGGTCGGCCAGCCGCCGGCCCGCCCGCACCAGGGCGCTGGCCATCGGATCGCCGGCGATCAGGACCAGGATCCGCTCGCCGGCCGCCCAGGGCCCCTCGATGCCCTGGCGGCGCATCACGTCGACGAGCTGGTCGTCGACGGCCTGGGCGGCGCGGCGCAGCGCCATTTCGCGCAGCGCCGTCAGGTTCTCCGGCTTGAAGAAATTGGCCGCCGCCGTGCGCGCGGTCTCCGGCACATAGACCTTGCCGGCGATCAGGCGCTTGCGCAGCTCCTCGGGGGTGAGGTCCACCACCTCGATCTCGGCGGCGGCGGAGAGCGCCGAGTCCGGCACCGTCTCGCGCACGCGCACGCCGGTGATCTTCCAGACCACATCGACCAGGCTTTCCAGGTGCTGGACGTTCAGCGTGGTCCAGATGTCGATGCCGGCGGCCAGCAGTTCCTCGACGTCCTGCCAGCGCTTGGGGTGGCGCGAGCCGGGCGCGTTGGTGTGGGCGTATTCATCGACCAGCAGCAGCCCCGGCTTGCGGGCGAGCGCGCCGTCGATGTCGAACTCCATCAGCTGGCGGCCGCGGTATTCGATGGGCTTGCGCGGCAGGACCTCAAGGCCCTCGGTCAAGGCCTCGGTCTCCTTGCGGCCGTGGGTCTCGACCACGCCGACCACCACGTCGGCGCCTTCGGTCTGACGGTGCTTGCCGGCGGTGAGCATCTCGTAGGTCTTGCCCACGCCCGGCGCCATGCCGAGATAGACCCGAAGCTGGCCGCGCCCCTGCCGCTTGGCCTCGGCTAGCAGCGCGTCCGGATCGGGGCGGTTTGGCGCATCCTGGCTCATCAACCCTTAGGTTGGGCCACTGGATAGCGCGCGTCGAGAGCGCGATTGACGGCAAGCACATTGACCGTGGGCTCGCCGATGAATCCGAGCAGGGGCTGCCTGGTTTCGGCGTCGATGACGGCA
The DNA here is from genome assembly GCA_937890965.1 of uncultured Caulobacteraceae bacterium. GTDB lineage: Bacteria > Pseudomonadota > Alphaproteobacteria > Caulobacterales > Caulobacteraceae > Poindextera. The sequence goes on from CALAEG010000043.1 coordinate 2,807, forward strand.
AGCACTTCCAGAAGCGTCCCGCCGCGATGGGCGGCGATGCGGGGGGCCTGCAGGCGGGCGTTCTCGGGGCTGACGTCGGGGTCGAGGCCGCTGCCGGAGGTGGTCACCGCGTCGGCGGGGATGAGGCCCGGCCCGTCGTCCTTGGTGATCGCCGCCGCGGCGCCCTTGATCCTCGTGGCCAGGGCCGGGTCCATGGGCCCCAAGTTGGAGCCGCTCGAACTTGTCGGATCGTAGCCGTCGCCGGAGCCGGCCGCCGACGGGCGCTCGTGCAGATATTCCGGCTTGGTGAAGTCCTGGGCGATCAGGGTCGAGCCGATCACCTGGCCGCTCGCGTCGCGCGCCAGGCTGCCTCCGGCCTGGGCGGGGAAGGCCAGGCCGGCGATCCCGGTCATGGCGAGGGGATAGGCCAAGCCGAGCAGGATGGTGAACAGGGCCATCATCAGAATTGCGGGTCTGAAATAGGAGAGCATGGACGTAATCCTTGTTCGCCGGCCCTTGGGCTCAGGCCAGGTGAATGCTGGTGATCAGGATGTCGATCACCTTGATGCCGATGAAGGGCGCGATGACGCCGCCGAGGCCGTAGATCGTCAGATTGCGGGTGAGCAGCCTGGCCGCGCCAATGGCCCGGTAGCGCACGCCCCTGAGCGCCAGGGGAATGAGCGCCACGATGATCAGGGCGTTGAAGATCACCGCCGACAATATCGCGCTGTGCGGACTGTGCAGATGCATGATGTTGATCGCCGCCAGAGCGGGAAGGGCGACCACGAACATGGCCGGGATGATGGCGAAATACTTGGCCACGTCGTTGGCGATCGAGAAGGTGGTGAGCGCGCCGCGGGTGATCAGCATCTGTTTGCCCACCTCGACGATCTCGATGAGCTTGGTCGGGTCGGAGTCGAGATCGACCATGTTGCCGGCCTCGCGGGCGGCCTGGGTGCCGGTCTGCATGGCCA